>JBBQOG010000106.1:0-9156 GCA_038330665.1 Bacteroidales bacterium | reverse complement strand
TGGTCCCGGGTTATCGGTATTATTGAGGCCGCTAATGGCGATCGTCAGTTTCTCACGCATCATTATCCAACAATTGTATTGATTTCAGAACGGACATGAAATCCAGGAAGTATCTGTCGAACTCTTCCAGGGAAAGTTCATATTCCTGACTCACGACTTCAAAAATCCTGCTTTCGTCGGCGCCTTCGACCATCAGTTTCAGAATGATCATACCGGTCGGGTTCAGGGTAAATGACTCACCTGTTGAAGGGTCGAACACCATTCCCTGATCGCTGATCCGGAGTCCGGGTTTAATTCGGGTTGTCATAAGAATTTCTTTTACAGATGATAAGACAATGGCAAGTTACGAAAGTTCAGAAATTAAAAGCCAGGGTCAAGATCCGGGGTCAAACATAGCCTTGAAGGCTATTAATGGCAAGTGAAATCAATGAATGTGGCTATTATGTCGACCATTCGTTGCCTTTTCCCTGCGAAGCAAATATTGATGAGAATCGGGGCAAAAAAAAGCTGCCCGGTTTGCGGGCAGCTTTTTTATATCTGAGAAGTAATTCTTATTCCTTAACAGGAGCTTCTTCAGCAGGAGCTTCGGTAGCAGGTGCTTCTTCAACAGCAGGTGCTTCTTCAACAGCCGGTGCTTCCACAACAGGTGCTTCTTCAGCAGGAGCTTCTTCAGCAGGTGCTTCGGTAGCAGGTGCTTCTTCAACAGCCGGTGCTTCCACAACAGGTGCTTCAGGAGCCGGAACTACAGGAGCCGGTACTTCAGGAGCCGGAACTACAGGAGCCGGTGCCACTTCTTTAGCCGGTTTGGCGAGCGTAACGGTAATGGGTTCCTCTTCAGCTTGGGCAGTGGCTACTTCCTTGGCATACTTCTTGGCCAGTTCGGCGGCGCGGGTTTCCCGTACTTTTACTTCAGCCGCAAATCGGGCTTTGTCTTCATTGCGTTTATCAGCGTCTTGTTTGCTGGATACGCTTTTGAGTTTCTGTTCGTTCAGAACCACCCATTCCTGGAATTTCTGTTCAACCTGCTCTTCGGTGAGCGCACCTTTTCTTAAGCCTTTCAGCAGGTGATTCTTGTACAGAATCCCGCGCTGGAGCATTAAGGAACGAACGGTATCAGTCGGCAGCGCACCTTTTTGCAACCATGTCAAAGCCTTGTCGAAGTCAATTACAATGGTAGCAGGATTCGTGACCGGATTATATGAACCAATCCGTTCGATGAATTTACCATCCCGTGGTGCCCTGCTATCCGCTACTACGATGAAGTAGAACGGACGGGATTTTTTCCCGTGTCTGGCTAGTCTAATTTTTGCTGGCATGCTTACTGATAATTAATCTTTTAAAATTTGTGGCGCAAAGTTATCATTAATATCCTGTTCTCCAAAAGTATTTAACTTTTAAAAGAGTTTTAAACAAAGCCGGATATCGGGACAATACTACCTAATTTTGGCACCAATGAGTGCTTTTGTACATCTTCACCTTCACACGCAGTATTCAATCCTTGACGGGGCCACTCCCATCGCGGGCTTGATGGACCGTGCCGTAGCCCTGGGAATGCCGGCGGTAGCTATTACCGACCACGGCAACATGTTCGGGGTTAAACACTTTTTCGACCTGGCCCGTTCACGAAAACTTAAGCCAATTTTAGGCTGCGAGGTTTACCTGGCACCCAAGGGCCGGAAAGACAAATCCGATATCGAGGACCGGAGCCGGTTCCATCTGGTTTTGCTGGCGAAAAACAGCAATGGGTACCACAACCTGATCAAGATGGTTTCGATGGCCTATCTGGAAGGATATTACTATAAGCCCCGGATCGACTGGGAACTTTTACATCTGTATCACGAGGACCTGATAGCCTGTTCATCCTGTCTGGCAGGGGAGCTCCCGCGTGCGGCCCGCATCAGCGAGTCAGCTGCTGAAGAGGTGCTTCTGCGCTATAAGAACCTTTTCGGGGAAGATTTTTACATTGAGTTGCAGGACCACGGTCATCCCGAGCAGAAGCAGGTGAACCCCCTCCTGGTGAAACTGGCCCGGAAACATGGTGTAGATGTGATTGCCACCAATGATGTTCATTACCTGAACGAAAAAGATGCCGAGGCTCAGGACATCCTGCTTTGTTTGAGTACCGGCAAGGACATCAACGATACCAGCCGTATGAAATTCATCGGCCAGGAGTTTTTCAAGACCGAACAGGAGATGAACCGGGTTTTCCCGGATTATCCCGAGGCCATTACCAATACTATAAAAGTGGCGGATAAAATCGAGAATTACGAGCTCGACCGGGATGTTCTCCTTCCCGTTTTTACCCTGCCACCCAATTTTACCACACAGGAAGATTACCTGTCCTTTCTGGCCCATGAAGGAGCAAAAAAACGATATGCAGAGATCACCGATGCCATTCGCGAACGGATTGATTTTGAGTTATGCGTGATTGCAAAGATGGGGTTTGCCGGATATTTCCTTATTGTTCAAGACTTTATCCGAGCTGCCCGTGAACGCCATGTATCGGTCGGTCCTGGAAGGGGTTCGGCTGCCGGTTCGGCAGTGGCCTACTGCATTGGCATCACCGACATTGATCCGATCAAATATAAGCTCCTTTTCGAGCGGTTCCTGAATCCCGAGCGTATTTCCATGCCGGATATCGATATTGATTTCGATGACGACGGCCGGGAGGAAGTGATGAAATACGTATTGGAAACCTATGGCAAAGACCATGTGGCACAGGTGATCACTTTCGGATCCATGGGAGCCAAGATGGCGATACGTGATGTGGCCAGGGTAATTAACCTTCCCCTGACCGAAGCCAACCGACTATCCAAGCTGATTCCCGACGGACCGGATGTGAGCTTGAAATCCGCTTACCAGGACGTGCCCGACCTGCGCAACGAATTAAACAGCAAGGATCCGCTGATACGGAAAACGCTCGAAATGGCTGAGATTCTGGAGGGATCAATCCGTCAGACCGGAATCCATGCCTGTGGGGTCATTATTGGCAGGGATCCCCTGATCGAACATATTCCGGTGGCGATATCCAAGGAAACGGATTTGATGATTACCCAGTATGACGGACATTATCTTGAGAAGGTCGGTATGCTGAAGATGGACTTCCTGGGACTGAAAACGCTGTCCATTATCCGTGATGCACTGGAAAACATCAAACTTTCGCACGGGATCGACCTGGATATGGATACGATCTCCTATGAAGATCTGAAAACATTCGAACTCTATCAGAAAGGGGAAACCGTAGGTACTTTCCAGTTTGAATCACCGGGCATGCGTGCCTACCTCAAAGATCTGAAGCCGACCATCCTCGAAGACCTGATCGCCATGAACGCCTTGTACCGTCCGGGCCCCATGCAATACATCAACGGCTTTATCCGACGCAAATTCGGACTGGAAAAAGTTGAATATCCGCACCCCTGGCTGGAGGACATTTTAAAAGACACCTATGGCATCATGGTTTACCAGGAGCAGATCATGCAAACGGCCCAGGTGATCGGGGGGTTCTCGCTTGCCAAAGCCGATAACCTGCGGCGGGCGATGGGTAAGAAGAAGATGGATGTGATGGAGAGTGAGAAGGCTGGTTTTGTAGCAGGGGCCGAGAAGAATGGCGTAGAAAAGGCCAAGGCCGTAGAGATATTTGATATCATGATGGAATTCGCCAATTATGGTTTCAACCGGTCGCATTCGGCAGGGTACGCGGTAGTGGCATTTCAGACCGCTT
The DNA here is from genome assembly GCA_038330665.1 of Bacteroidales bacterium. Classification (GTDB taxonomy): domain Bacteria; phylum Bacteroidota; class Bacteroidia; order Bacteroidales; family UBA12481; genus UBA12481. The sequence goes on along the minus strand of JBBQOG010000106.1, from coordinate 5,435 downwards.
ACCTCAAAGCGCACTATCCGGCCGAGTATATGGCCGCCGTACTTACCCGCAACCTCAACGATATCAAGAAGATCACTTTTATCATGGATGAGTGCCGCCGCATGGGGATGCAGGTACTGGGTCCGGATGTAAATGAAAGTTACCTGAAGTTTACCGTTAATAAGGAGGGAAATATCCGGTTCGGACTCGCGGGAGTCAAAGGGATTGGTGCCGGCATCGTGGAAGCGCTCGTGAAAGAACGCGACGAACGGGGGCCTTTCCGGGATGTTTATGAAATGGTGGAAAGAATCAGTTTGAAGACCCTGAACAAGAAGGTGGTAGAATCCATGGTGGTGAGCGGGGCGCTGGATAACCATTCGAACTTTCAGCGTTATCAATATTTTTCCGAAGATGAAAAGGGTCAGAATTTTATCGAACAGCTGATCCGTTACGGAGCCAAGGTTCAGGATGAAAACGCCGGGAGTCAGATCAGCTTGTTTGGAGGAATATCCGAAATCAAGCCGACACGACCGGAACCGAGGCCTTCAGAAGCATGGAGCAGCCTGCAGCAACTGAACCTCGAGAAGGATCACGTGGGCATTTATCTGTCGGCCCACCCGCTTGACGAATACCGGTTGGTGATAGATCACTTCACCAATTCCAATTTTGCGGATCTGCAGGAAATCAGCTCGCTGAAAAATAAAGATTTGAAGGTCGCCGGAATTGTCACCTCGGTTGAACATAAAATGACCAAAACCGGAAAGCCCTTCGGCCGCATGTCGATGGAGGATTTTTCCGACACCCACACCTTTACTTTTTTCTCACCGGATTATCTGACTTTTAAGAATTACATGCAGCCCGGCTATACCGTGATGCTTTCCGGAAGGGTGGAAGCACACCGGTTCAACGATGGAGAATTTGAGTTTAAGGTAAAGGAGATGAACCTGTTGGCCGACATTGGCGAAAAGATGATCAAATCGTTGATCATTTCCATCCCCCTGGAATCGATCAGTAAAAAGCTGGTCACCGAGATCCTGGAGCAGGTTCAGAAACATAAAGGCAAAACCACACTGAAGTTCAAAGTTTTTGAAAATATTCAGAAAGTGAGTATCGACCTGTTCAGCCGGAATTACAGGGTGGAGCTCAGCAAGGATTTTTTGCGGTACCTGAAAAATCAGCCGGAAATTGACTTTAAGATCGAATAATTCTGAAGTCACGGCCGAATTGCCTATTTTTGCAACCGAATATGCTGAATTGAAATTTTTAAAAATATAGCCATGACCGTTGAAATAACAGATTCTAATTTTCAGGAAGTTGTGATTAACGCCGGAAAACCGGCAGTGATTGATTTCTGGGCCGAATGGTGTGGTCCATGCCGCATGCTCACCCCGATTGTAAAGGAATTATCCTCGGATTATGAAGGTCGCGTGGTTGTCGGAAAAGTGGATGTGGACAGCAATCCCGGAATTTCATCTAAATATGGTATCCGGAATATTCCGACCGTTCTATTCTTCAAAGGCGGAGAAGTGGTTGACAAGCAGGTGGGTGTGGTTCCGAAAGGTGCTCTGGTGAACAAAATTGAAGCGCTGCTGAAGTAGTGCAGGGACGCGACTTACGAAAAATCTTGCCGAGATAGAGGAGTGGGGAAATCTCTTTCAGATTGACCTGATCGCAAGGCAGGTGGTGGAAGGATTCATCACTGGTTTGCATCGTAGTCCGTATCATGGGTTTAGCGTGGAATTTGCCGAGCACCGGCACTATAATCCCGGTGAACCCACCAGGCATATCGACTGGAAACTATACGGAAGGACTGATAAATTCTTTGTGAAGCGCTATGAGGAGGAGACCAATTTAAGGGCGCAATTCATTATCGATACCTCTTCATCGATGTTGTTTCCCAATCCCGAACGCAAAGCCATCAGCAAGCTTTTTTTCTCTGTTTATACTACCGCAGCCATGATGCGACTGCTCAGGAGACAGCGTGACGCCGTTGGTCTGACGCTTTTTTCTTCTGAGATTGAGCTCACCACGCCGGCCAAGGTAAGCGAGGTGCACAGTCAGAGCCTGTTCGTGGAAATGACCCGACTGCTCGACCGGACCCAACCGGCGCAGGTTAAGAAGAACCTGAACCGGACCACCCATACCACAGAAATCATGCATCAGCTTGCCGAGATGTATCCCAAACGCAGTTTGGTCATCCTTTTCACGGATATGCTGGATGATTCCGATCCGGAGGAACTTTTTTCGGCACTGCGGCACTTCCGGTATAACAAACATGAAGTAATCCTTTTTCATGTCAAGGATCATAAACTGGAAGAAGCATTCGATTTCCAGAACCGCCCTCACCGTTTTGTGGATATGGAAACCGGTCGTTCCGTACTGGTTAATCCGGCGGAAATCAGGAGCCAGTACCGCGAAAAAATCAGCAGCTATTTCTCCGATATCAAACTTCGGTGCGGGCAATATGACATTGATTTTGTAGAAGCAGATATCAGGCAGGATTTCAGGGAAGTGCTCCTTCCGATGTTGATCAAGAGGCAGAAAATGTTCTGATGAGGTTGCGGTAAGGGAAGGAATGGGGCTGGGACAAAAAGGCAGAGGGCAAAAGGCAGAAGACAAAAATTAGTAAAAAGATAAAAAAGAATAAAGTAATAATCGCTACATTACCAATTAAATACAAATTCAACTTGATTCTTATTTCCTATCTCTTAGGACTAATTTTTGCCTTCTGCCTTTTGCCCTCTGCCATTTATCACAGCCCCATGACAACCCTTCGATGGTTCATTATAGCAATGGTCCCGGCCTTGGCGGGGATGACAACTCGCTGAGGGTAATTTAGAGTAGGGGGCTGAACATGCGGGCAACGGATTCCTGGGCCTTATCCCAGAGTGGTCGTTTTTCCCAGTCGTCGAGGATAATTTCCTTGGAGCTTTCCAGGTCATCTTCAAAGTCCAGTTTCAATTCCCGTGTCACGGCTTCATCATAAATCAGCGCATTGGCTTCGAAATCCTGGTTAAAGCTCCTGATGTCCATATTGGCGGTTCCCACTGATGCAAAGACATCGTCCACGATCATCAGTTTGCTGTGCGTAAATCCTTTCAGATAAAAGTACACATGAACCCCTGCTTCCAGGAGCTCCTTGAGATAGGACCGGCTGCTCCTCCACACCATCCAGGAATCGTTCCGTTCGGGCAAAAGCAATTTGACCTCTATTCCGCTGAGTGCGGCCGTTTTCAAGGCGGTAAGGATGCTCTGGTTCGGCAGGAAATAGGGCGTGGAAATATAGACATAGCGAAGGGCGGTGGCGATGGCGGCAAAATAGGCCTGCATGATGCTCTCCCAGTCGGAATCCGGACCACTGGCAACGATCTGAACTAACAAATCCTTCGTGACCTGATGCTCGGGAAAGTATTTTGAATCATAATCCGAGGTATTCAGTGCAAAGTTCCAATCAAGCAGAAAAACCGCCTGAAGACTCCGGACCGAATCCCCTTCGAGCCGCAGGTGCGTGTCCCTCCAGCGATTATTCGGTCCCAGACCTCGCAGATACCGGTCGGCAATGTTTATCCCTCCGACAAAACCCACCTTACCATCGACGACAATGATTTTCCGGTGCAACCTGAAGTTAAGCTTATTGGCAAACACATAGGTTTTTACCGGCATGAAATTCATCACCTTGACACCCGAAGAGGTCAACTCCCGGATATATCTTCTTGACAAAGACCAGCTTCCGAGATCATCATATAACAGTTTCACGTCGCAACCGGCAAGGGCCTTGCGCATCAGAATCTCCTTGATCCGGTTTCCGATCTGATCATCATCAATGATATAAAACTCCATGTGGATGTGATGGCGCGCATTTTCCAGTTCAAAGATAATGGAGCCGAAAGTTTGCCGTCCGTTATTCAACACTCTGACGGTATTAAGCGACGTGATCAGTGCTTTTGAATTGTTCAGCAGCAATTTCATCAGATGACGTTTGGCCGTAAGCTTCGGATTCCGGATAAATATCTTTTTATTCAGAAGGATCATTTGCTCGCGGATCAGCCTGTCGAGAGACATCCGGTCGGACATCTCCTTCATTATGATCATCTTGCGCTTTTTCGGATTGACACCGAAATAGATATAGAGGATAATACCACCCAGCGGGATCAAAAACAATACCAGTATCCAGGAAAGCGTTTTGATGGGGTCCTGATTATCCATGATGATGACCACCACCATCACGAGGATAGTCAGCAAGAGTACCGCATCAAGAATCAGCCAGAAAAGACCCTGATGACTAAAATTATTAAAGATGCTGGCTATCATTCACTTTAAGATGTATCGAAAAATACGAAGATTTTTGATAAGTTAATGAGTTAATGGGTTAATGGGTTAATGAGTTAATGAGTTAATGGGTTAATGGGTTAATGGGTTAATGAGTTAATGGGTTAATGGGTTAATGGGTTAATGGGTTAATGGGTTAATGGGTTAATGGGTTAATGAGTTAATAAAAATTGGGTAAGGGTTGAATCGGGGCAGGTTTGGGATTTTGGTTTTTGGGGTTTGGTGGTTTATTTGTTATTTGTTTGTTGTGGTTTGGAGTTTTAAGGAGTATCTTCACTACCATTCAAATTTCAGATAAATGGAACTTATTCTATTGATTATCATTGTTATACTGCTGATTGTCGTAATTGGATTACAGGTCGCATTCCGGGCAGCAAAGGTTGAGGATCAGAGTGAGAAGCTGATGGCCGGGATCGAGAAAAATGTCGGCCGGATTGAGTCGGCTGTTAAGGAAGAAGTGAAATCAAACCGGCAGGAATTAAATAATACACTCACCACTTTTCAACAATCTTTTCTGGCCACGCTGGTCGGAATTTCAAAAGACCAGGCTGAACAGCTGAAAGGACTGATCGATTCGACCCAGCAAACCCTAACCAACCTGAACAAAACCATCGGGGAACAGATGACGGCGTTGACCGGAAAGACTGAAGAGAATAACAAAATTAACCGCGAAGAATTGTCGAAAAGCCTGAAGGATTTTTCCGACCGGATGGTCCTGGAGCTTGACAAGATCACCGGTAAGGTGGAAACAAAACTTGGCGAACTGAATGCCAGCACCGAGAAGAAGCTTGAACAGATGAGGGAAACGGTGGATGAGAAGTTGCAGAAAACGCTGAATGAGCGCCTCGGACAATCGTTTGAGGTGGTCAGCCGCCAGCTGGAAAATGTTCAGAAGGGATTGGGTGAGATGCAGACGCTGGCTCAGGATGTGGGTGGATTGAAGAAGGTGTTGAGCAACGTGAAGATGCGCGGCGGGTTGGGAGAAGTCAGGCTGGAGATGCTGCTCGAGCAGATTCTGGCTCCCGAGCAATATGAGGCCAATGTGAAAACGAAGAAAGGATCGTCCGACCTGGTGGAATTTGCATTGAAATTACCAGGCAAGGACGACAATGGCGGGGTGGTTTACC
>JBBQOG010000105.1:0-9186 GCA_038330665.1 Bacteroidales bacterium | reverse complement strand
GATTGCCCGGTCGGGCGATGGAGGTACCATACTGGCCCTAAAAAAAATTGCACCGGTTCGACTGATGAAAAATAAATTCTGGGAACAGGTGCGCGACAGGGAAGACCAGGGTGAAACAGCCGAACAGCTTTCGGAATTCCTCGGTCGGGGAAGGGCAAAAAGAGGGATGTTCGAAGGAAACCTGGATGAAGGAGAACTTGAAATCGGCCAGGCTGCAGCCCTCGTGAAGGAAATACAGCCGGTTTCTGAAATGATGGAAGAAATCATCCGGGAATTCAACGAATCGGCCGGACAATTGAAAAATCTAATACTTTGATACTGATGACGATGACAACAGCGGCCTATCATCCCGAAAATCATGTAAGAATTCTTACCGCAACTTCACTTTTTGATGGTCATGATGCCACGATCAATATCATGCGCCGGATTATCCAGTCGTCAGGTGCCGAGGTGATCCACATCGGACACAACCATTCGGCTGCTGAAATCGTTCAGGCTGCCATTCAGGAAGACGTGCACGGGATTGCCATCACATCCTATCAGGGTGGGCACATGGAGTTTTTCCGGTATATGCTCGAACAGCTCAGGGAAAGACAATCTTCGCATATCCGGATTTTTGGAGGCGGGGGTGGGGTTATCTTACCCGATGAGATAGAAGCGCTTCACAAGGATGGCATTGCCCGGATTTTTTCTCCTGATGATGGACGGGAACTGGGCCTGCAGGGTATGATCAACCTGCTGCTCAGCGAGTCGGACTACCCGGTTAGCAATGAATTGGAACCGGACCCGGAGATGCTCCAGGGAATCAAAAATTGCGATCACCGGTTCATCGCCAGGCTGATTACCCTGGCGGAGAATGAGCCGGAAAGATATGCCGCTTCCTTTCCGGCCATCAGGGAGATGGCAGGTGGGTCGAAAGCACCGGTTATCGGTATGACCGGTACAGGCGGATCCGGAAAGTCCTCCATAGTGGATGAAGTGGTCCTCCGGTTCCATGAGCAGTTCCCCGATCAAACGGTGGCAATCATATCGGTTGACCCCTCGCGGCGAAAAACGGGCGGGGCCCTGCTGGCCGACCGGATCCGGATGAACTCGATCGGCCATCCCTCTATTTACATGCGTTCGATGGCCACCCGGCAATCCAACCTGGCCCTTTCAAAATATGTGAGGGATGCCCTGGATATTGTAAAAGCTGCCGGATTTGATTTGATTATTTTGGAAACCAGTGGGATCGGTCAGTCTGATACGGAAATTATTGACCACAGCGACTTCTCGGTGTATGTGATGACCCCGGATTATGGCGCTGCCACGCAGCTGGAGAAGATCGACATGCTGGATTATGCGGATCTTGTGGTGCTTAATAAATTCGACAGACCCGGTGCACGTGACGCCATTCGCGATGTGAAAAAGCAATTTCAGCGTAATCATGGATTGTTTGAACAGGATCCCTCGCAAATGCCGGTTTACGGAACCATGGCCGCTCAATACAATGATGAAGGAATCAATTATTTCTTTGAAGCCCTGATGGTTAAGACCGGTTTCACCGAATCCTCTGCTTCCATTCAAGCGGATCCGGTGATCAATCCGCTTTATGGGACCTATACCATCCTGCCACCCGCAAGAAAGCGATACCTCTCCGAGATCGCAGATATTATCAGGGACTATAATAAAAAATCAGACAGCCAGGCGGCTGTCGCCCGGCAGCTCAGCGCCCTCCAAACCATTGCATCGCTGGACTCCACAATACCCCTCTCTGAACTGAAGGCAAATCTGGAGAACCAGCTGGATCCGGAGAACCGGGAAATTCTTGCGAACTGGGAAAACAAGAGAGCTGCATACCATGCAGAGACTTTTGTTTACCAGGTTAGGGGACGGGACATTCAGGTGGATAATCGCTTCGAAACCCTGTCGCACCTTAAGGTTCCGAGGATTGCAGTACCCACTTACCACGATGCAGGAGACATCCTGAAATGGGTGCTCCTCGAAAATTTTCCAGGTGAATTCCCTTTTGCAGCAGGGGTTTATCCGTTCAAGCGACAGGCAGAAGATCCTTTGAGGATGTTTGCAGGCGAAGGCAGTCCGGAAAGGACCAACAGCCGGTTTCACTATGTTTCAAGGGGCATTCCTGTAAAACGGCTTTCGACTGCCTATGATTCGGTGACGCTCTATGGCGAGGACCCGGGCCGTCAGCCAGATATATATGGCAAAATAGGCAATGCCGGTGTGTCGGTGTGCTGCCTGGATGATTGCAAAAAACTATACTCGGGCTTTGATCTATGCGATCCGGCCACCTCGGTTTCCATGACGATCAACGGTCCTGCTCCCGCCATGGTCGCCTTCTTTCTCAACACGGCGATCGACCAGGAATGCGAAAAGTATATCCGGAGCAACGACCTCACAGGATGGGTGGAGGAGAAACTGCATAAACTATACGATGACAGAGGTATTCCGCGGCCGGTTTACAAGGGGAAATTGCCGGAAGGGAATGACGGGCTGGGATTGCTATTGCTGGGGATAACGGGTGACCGTATTTTGCCGGCGGATGTGTATGCGAAAATTAAGGGCGATACCCTTTGCCGGATTCGGGGAACCATCCAGGCGGACATACTGAAGGAAGATCAGGCACAGAATACCTGCATTTTCTCAACCTCCTTCGCACTGCGCATGATGAGTGATGTGCAGGAATATTTTATTGCCCAGGGGGTACGTAACTTTTATTCGATTTCTATTTCCGGATATCATATTGCTGAGGCCGGAGCCAATCCGATTACCCAGCTGGCCTTTACGCTCGCGAACGGATTCACCTATGTGGAGTATTTCCTGGCCAGGGGCATGAATATCAAGGATTTTGCGCAGAATCTTTCCTTCTTCTTCTCCAACGGACTGGATCCCGAGTATTCGGTGATTGGGCGTGTAGCCCGCACCATTTGGGCCAAAGCCATGAAATTCCGGTATGGGGCGGATACGCGCTCGCAAATGCTGAAATATCATATTCAAACCTCTGGTCGGTCGCTTCATGCCCAGGAGGTCGATTTCAATGATATCCGAACCACTCTACAAGCACTTAATGCGGTATATGATAATTGTAATTCACTGCATACCAATGCATACGATGAGGCTATCACCACTCCGACCGAAGAATCAGTCAGGCGCGCAATAGCTATACAGATGATCATAAACCATGAGTTTGGGATGGCTAAAAACCAAAATCCGCTGCAGGGATCTTTCATCGTGGATGAGCTCACCGACCTTACCGAGCAGGCTGTACTGATGGAATTTGACCGGATCACCGAAAGGGGTGGGGTACTGGGTGCTATGGAAACCGGCTACCAGCGTGGGAAGATCCAGGAGGAATCGCTCTGGTATGAAAAACTGAAGAATTCAGGCGAACTGCCCATCATCGGGGTTAACACCTTTCTATCCTCAAAAGGATCCCCCACCATCGTAAGGCCGGAAGTGATCCGCGCCACCGAAGAGGAAAAGCAGAATCAGCTCGGTACGCTCGATAATCTTCACCAGACCTGGGAAACGGAAGCCCCGGCGGCTTTATCTCAATTGAAGGATGCTGCAGGATCGCATCCAAATACATTTGAAATTCTGATGGAAACCAGCAAAGTATGCTCCATCGGGCAGATTACCAATAGTTTGTACCGGATCGGCGGCCGCTATCGGAGAAATATGTAACCATAAAACAAATTAATAATCAATATAATGGACTTTCAACTGACCGAAGAACAAAAAATGATTCAGCAAGCCGCAAGGGATTACGCCAACCGTGAGCTTATACTGGATGTGCTGGAGCGTGATGCCAAAAGCATTTATCCGGCAGCACATGTAAAAGCACTTGCCGAACTGGGTTTTATGGGCATGATGGTGGATCCCAAATATGACGGAAGCGGCATGGATACAGTTTCTTATGTGCTGGCCATGGAAGAAATTTCAAAGGTCGACTCATCGGTTTCCGTAATCATCTCTGTAAATAATTCCCTGGTATGCTATGGGTTGGAGGAGTTCGGAACCGACGAGCAGAAAGAAAAGTTCCTCAAGCCACTGGCACGCGGAGAAATGATCGGTGCGTTCCTTCTTTCGGAGCCGGAAGCCGGATCGGATGCCACCTCGCAGCATACCATCGCCGAGGATAAGGGCGACCATTATCTGGTTAACGGAACCAAGAACTGGATCACCAATGGCAATTCAGCCTCGGTGTATATCCTGATCGCCCAAACACACCCGGAGATGAAACACAAGGGCATCAATGCACTGATCGTTGACCGCAATTCTCCCGGAATCACCCTGGGACCCCATGAGGATAAAATGGGGATGCGGAGTTCAGATACGCATTCGGTGATGTTTACCGACGTGAAGGTTCCCAAAGAAAACAGGCTGGGGGCCGATGGGTTTGGTTTCAAGCTGGCCATGAAGACCCTTGAGGGCGGTCGGCTCGGGATTGCCTCACAGGCGCTCGGAATTGCTTCCGGTGCATACGAACGGGCACTGAAGTATTCCAAAGAACGCAAGGCATTTGGAACCGAGATATTCAATCATCAATCGGTGGCTTTCAAGCTGGCCGAGATGTATACCCGGATCGAATGCGGACGATTATTATGTTTCCAGGCCGCATGGCTCAAGGATAATCATCAGCCTTATGGAACCGCCAGCGCCATGGCCAAATATCATTGTGCCGAAACCGCCATGTGGGTGACTACGGAAGCTGTTCAGATTCACGGGGGGTACGGATACGTGAAGGAATATCATGTGGAGCGATTGATGCGTGAAGCGAAGCTGACACAGATTTATGAGGGCACCTCCGAAATTCAGAAAATGATTATTTCAAGAGATATTTTTTCCAAATAAGCTATGAAGATACTTGTTTGCCTAAGTGTGGTGCCGGATACTACTACGCAGATCCGGTTTACCGATCAGTTGAATGCGCTCAGTACCACCGGCATTCAATGGATACTGAATCCGTGGGATGAGCTGGCCCTGACCCGGGCACTCGAAATCCGTGAATTGCCTGAAAGCGGGGTGAGCCAGGTCACAGTGGCACATGTTGGCCTGAAAGAGGCGGATACGGTCATTCAAAAAGCACTCGCCGTGGGAGCCGATTCAGCCCTCCGGGTTAATCTGTCCCCGGTGGATTCTTTTCAGGTAGCCTTTCAACTTGCGGAAATCGTTAAAAAGGAAAATTTCGACCTGGTTCTTGCCGGCCTCGATTCAGCAGATTATAACGGATCGGCGGTGGGCGAAATGCTGGCAGAATTGCTCAACTGGACCTCCTTCTCCTCAGTATCTTCCTTGTCGGTGAACAGTTCCGGGATTACCCTGGAGCGAGAGATGGATTCCCGCACGGAGAGCATTCTTTTGCAGGCACCTTGCGTGTTGACGATTCAAAAGGGGATTGCCAAGGACCCGCGGATACCTTCGTTGCGTGGTATTATGGGAGCAAGAAGCAAGCCGCTGACCGCGATAGAGCCGGCAGAATCTGCAGCGAATGTAACGTTCGTACGTTTCGAAAGCCCTGCACCTCGCGCTAAATGCACGATGATCGACCCGTCGAATCCGGAAGAACTTGTGAATCTATTGCGTAATGAAGCTAACGTATTGTAAGGAGGATGAGTATGTCAGTAATGATCTATGCCGGACTGGATGCCGGTAAATTTCCGAAATCGGTATTGGAACTGGCTTCATACGCATATGCGCTGGCCGGACAAATAGGTGGAACAGTTACGGCTGCCGTCATTGGCAACCCGGTGGAGGAGGAATTGCAAAAACTGGGAGGTTTCGGGGTTACGAAAATTTTGGTAGCCGCCAACCCCGGTGAACCGACTGCCGATAATCGCGCCTATGCGGCGTTACTAGCCTCGATGGGTGAGTCCTGCGGGGCCTCGGTGATTCTGCTTTCCGATGGTGCGTTAACCCGCGGTGTGGCTCCCCGCCTGGCCGTCCGCCTGAAGGCCGGCTATGTGGCCGGAGTATCGGGACTACCGGAAATATCCGGGCCGTTTACAGTCAAACGGTCGGTTTTTACGGGAAAAGCCTACGCATATGTCGAGATTACCACTCCGGTCAAGGTGCTGATTTTGGCCCGGAATTCCTGGCAGATCAAGGAAAACCGTGTGAATGCCGATGTCGTGCAGTTTACAGCCTCCGTGCCGGTGTTGCCGCCTGCCTTTCAGGTGACTGCGGTTACTGAACAAACCGGATCGGTCCGGCTGCAGGATGCCGAAGTGGTTGTTTCCGGAGGGAGGGGATTAAAAAGCGGCGAGAACTGGAATATCCTGGAAGATCTGGCCGCCTCACTCGGAGCAGCACTGGCCTGCTCGCGACCGGTCGCGGATGAAGGGTGGCGCCCGCATCAGGAACATGTGGGTCAAACAGGTAAGGTGATCGCACCCAATCTGTATATCGCCTGCGGGATTTCAGGGGCCATCCAGCATATCGGTGGCATCAGCTCCTCACGGGTGATCGTGGCCATCAACAAAGATCCGGAGGCTCCCATATTTCAGTTTGCCCGGTATGGCATGATCGGGGATCTTTTCCAGGTTCTGCCGGAATTGACCAGGGCGGTGAAAAAGCTTAAAACAGAATAAATTATGGCCGGGCAACTCATCTTTGCCGGATTATTAGCGGCAGCACTGGTGGTTTTCTCCATCAGTGTAAAAAAATACGTTTTCCGCTTCAGCCTGACCGGTCCGCATCGGATCCGGCACTGGGGAAAGCGGATCCTGCTGATGTTTGAGGTTGCCATTGGCCAGACCCGGATTTTCCGACGTCCGGTGATCGGTTTGTTTCATGCGCTCACCTTCTGGGGGTTCTGTGTGATCAGTTTGGGCTCCATTGAAATGGTAGTGGATGGATTATCCGGCCATGAAAGATCTTTTGCAAAACTTGGTTTCTTTTACGACCTCCTGACCGGTTCCGGAGATGTTTTTGCACTTTTGGTACTGATCTCGATCCTCATTTTCCTCATCCGGCGCATGTTTCTTAATATCAAGCGTTTTCAGGGTGTAGAGATGAAAGAGAAGTCACATGTGGATGCGCTGGTGGCTTTGGTGATGATTTTTCTCCTGATGGTCACCCTGCTTGGAATGAATACGGCTTATCTGATTTCAAATCCGGAGGATGTGGCGGGAACTTATCCCGTGAGCCGGTTGCTTGCGACCCTGGTTACACCCGGCGAGGCTGCCGGTGCAGGTTTTGCCGGCGCTTTCTCCTGGTGGGGACACATCACGCTGATTTTCATTTTTGCAAACATCCTGCCCTATTCCAAACACTTCCATGTTTTCCTATCGATCCCCAATGTGCTGCTCAGCCGTTTGGAACCGCTGGGGAAAGTCGACAATATGGACGCGGTGATGTCGGAGGTTAAGGCTATGTTATACCCCGATCAGGCAAATGCCGTTGCCGCCCCGCCCGGAAGGTTCGGATTGCTTGATGCAGGAGACGTTTCGTGGAAGAGTTATCTGGATTCTTTAACCTGCACCCAATGCGGCCGGTGCACCGATGTGTGTCCGGCCAATCGAACCGGCAAACTCCTGTCGCCGAGGAAATTGATGATCGATCTGCGGTCACGCATGGAGGAGATGTCGCTGGCCAAATTAAAAAACGGCAAAGATTTCGACGATGGAAAGAGCTACCTGGGGGATTATATCACGGCAGAAGAGATCTGGGCCTGCACCTTATGCAATGCCTGCGCACGTGAGTGCCCGGTAAATATTAATCAGCCGTCACTGATCCTGGACATGCGGCGTTACCTGGTTATGGAGAAAGCGGCTGCTCCCGCGCCGATTAACCTGATGTTCTCCAACATCGAGAACAATGGGGCACCCTGGCAGTATGGCAGTCACGACCGGCTGAACTGGATGGCCGGTCTGGAAATTCCGGTACCGCTGATAGCTGACCTGGAAGCACAGGGTAAAAAGCCCGAATACCTTTTATGGATCGGGTGCGCCGCAGCTTTCGACGACCGATACCAGAAAGTGGCACGGGCCATGATTAAGATCCTTCATCACCTGGGTGTGGATTATGGCGTTTTGGGAACTGAAGAAACGTGCAACGGTGATCCGGCCCGGAGAGCCGGAAATGAAATGCTTTTTCACATGCAGGCCTTCACGCTGATCGATACCTTCCGCCGCTATGAAGTGTCGAAGATGATCACGCTTTGTCCGCATTGCTACAACACCTTTCTGAATGAATATCCCGACCTGGGATTCCACGCCTCGGTTGAACATTACACCACTTTTCTGGAAGGTTTTGTGAAAGCCGGGAAATTGAAATCCTCCGCCGGATTATTCCGGGAGGAGACCGTCGTTTTCCACGACCCGTGCTATCTGGGCAGGGCGAATGGGGAATATCAGGCTCCAAGGGCCCTTTTGGCATCGGTAAAATCTGAACGGGCGGAGATGGAGCACCATAAAAGCTTTTCGCTATGCTGCGGAGCCGGCGGATCGCAATATTTTAAAGAAGCCGAGCAGGGGAACAGTGAGGTATTCATCGAAAGAACCGGTGAAGCAGTTGCCGCCGGTGCCACGGTAATCGCATCCTCTTGTCCGTTTTGCATGACCATGCTCACCGATGGGATTAAATACCTGAACAAGGAAGAGGAAATCCGGAACCTTGACGTAGCAGAGATATTGGCAATGGAGGCAGGGCTGTGACCGGAAATGCCCTATCTTGCGATTCATATGGAAACCTATATCAAAACAGGTCAGGATGCTTTCGACGACCTCATCCCAAGGGTCCGGTATTTTCTTGAACAAGACCTTCTTGAGTTGAATATCGACGGTGAAAAGGTGCGTGGATACCGTTCGCCCGACGCAAAATCTCTCTGGATACGTGATCATTCGGATATGATGCGTGCGGCAAAGTATTTTGAAACCGATCTGAAAAGCACGGTGGATCATTTTGCACTCACGCAGGCAGCCAACGGCCGTATCTTTGATTACGTCACCACATATCCTGAAAAACTTCCGTGCGAAAAGGAAAACTGGACGAAATATGTCCGGGTTCCGGTGGAGGCGGATGTCGAATTCCGGTACATTAAAGCGGCCTATATCTCCTGGCAGGTGACCGGTGACGACCAGTGGATCAAGGGCCTGATCCCGTCAATGGAAAGAGCGCTGGATTATATTTTTACCAACAGGCAGCGGGTGGATTCGCGAACTGGACTGGTAAAGCGAGCTTATA
>JBBQOG010000104.1:0-9244 GCA_038330665.1 Bacteroidales bacterium | reverse complement strand
GGACTCGACGGCAGGATTCTTACTTTCCACGTTTCGTCACCGGTTCCGCCTCCTCCGGCCCCCAGCTATCCGAACCCGGTACCTCCTGCAATAAATAACCTGATACCCGATAAAGAGTACCGCTTTACGGTAACAGCCAGCTTGAAGGAACTATCAGAGGGTGTATGGGTTAATGCGGTTGGTTACCAATCGCATCAACCCGTTAAAATGACCAAAACGGTACTGTTCAGAACGGGCATGAATCCCGCATTTAATCCGGGGTCCAATGGTCTTTAGTCACAATCGATACAAAAAAGGCTTTATCATGAAAATATGTTGCTTCAACCTCATCCTGATACAATTAACACTGCTGCCGCTGACGCTTTTGGGCCAGGATGTTCCCCCGACATGCAAAATAGCCACTCTGGCCAGGTACACCCCAGCCGGAACCGAGCTGAAATGGATTCCCGATAATAAAACCATATTGCGCCTCGGATTTGCCACCAGTTATACGATCGAACGAAGCGAGTCGCCGACGGGTAAGTTTACGGTCATTGATACCGCAAAAGCTTACGAAAAGGCGGTATGGGACACTTTGATATCCAGGGAGCGCGATACGGTAGCAAAACGGAATCTGGCAATGGCATTTGAATTTCTTTTCATCCAAAGCCAGGTGAACGAAAAAGGCATCAGCCTGGAAGCTGGCATTGGCGAACTAAACGACCAAAAAGGCAAAGAAGATATGATGTATTCTGTGCTGGTCCTTTCCGCGATAAAGGATTCCAACGTTGCCGGGGCTTTGGGTTTAGGTTATCTGGATAAAACGGTAACGGCAGGAAAAACCTATACCTACCGGGTGAAACTCAACGGAACTTCCAATATATATACCATTGTAAATGGGACAGTTACGATTAAAACCATCCCCGACCCTGACCTATACAAGAATGAGGTTTTTGTTTATCCCGGAGATAAAAAATTATCATTTGCCTGGGCATCGAAGCCCGAAGTGTCAGGCTTTTTCGTCGAGAGGGCTGCTCCGGGCGAAACGGTTTTCAAACCGCTGAACAGCATCCCTGTGTACGCTGCAAAAGGCTCAGGATATGAAGGGCCGGTAAACGGTTCCTATACGGATGACTCCCTAACCAATTATAAAACTTACCGGTATCGCTTTTACGGAAATACGGCCTTTGGTGAAAAGGTTCTTTTTGCCGAAGCCAAAGGGATACCCAGGGATCTTACCCCTCCTCAGAATCCTATGGTCAGCCAACCCAAACACATCAAGCCAAAAGAGGTTTTAGTTACCTGGGATGAAGGTGGCGACCTCGGTGAACTCAGGGGGTTTATGGTGGGAAGGTCCGACCGGGATACGGGAAATTTTGAAATCCTGCACAAACAGATTCTTCCGGCAAAGACCCGGAATTTCACCGATAGTACTTTTATTGAGGGTGGCATCAATTACTATGTCGTATATGCGATGGATACCTCCGGAAATATCAGTTCCTCCTATCCGGCCTATGTAGCGCTCATTGACAGCACTCCGCCGGCACAACCAAAAATCAAATCCGCAGTCATCGATTCATTGGGTGTGGTTACCCTCACTCTTATCAAGGGAAAAGAAAAAGATCTGAAAGGTTACCGATTATTCAAAGCCAACAGTCCGGAGCATGAATTTTCAGTTTTCAAGGAGAGTTTTAGGCAGGACAAGTCGGACACCACTTCGGTAACAGTGATTTTCAGCGATACGATAACCTTACAATCTTTGACCCCAAAAATATTTTATCGGGTTAAAGCACTGGATTTTAATTACAACCAATCCGCATTTTCCGATATCATGGCTGTTGCAAGGCCCGATACCATAGCCCCTGTGTCGCCAGTTTTTACCGATATTCTCGTGAAGGAGAACAAAGTCATCCTTCATTTTGTACCCAGCGAAAGCAGTGATGTTACGGAACATCAACTTTACCGTAAAACCGACCTAGCCGAACCCTGGACCCTGCAGGCCATTTTAAATGGCACCCTCGGGGACGCCCCTGCAACTTCTTATATTGATACGCTTGTGACAACGGGTGTCACGTATTACTATTCCATAAGGGCCCTGGATGAGAGCCACAACTTTTCGGCGTATGCCAACCCGGTTTACGGCAAACCTTACGACACCGGAATCCGGCCACCTGTCGAAAAATTTTCAGGCGGCAAACAGGATCAAAAGATTGTCTTGACCTGGGATTATCCTCAGACGAACAGGGAAGTCTATTTTGTCATTTATAAAAAGAATGGAAAAGGGGAAATGGTCCGATACTCAACTACAAGTGAAAAGTCCTTTTCGGATAGCGTATCAGGCAGGGAACAATTTTATAGCATTAAGGCGATGACCACCGATGGAGGACACTCCAGAATGAGTCAGATTATCAATGTTTTATAGAAAGCCGGTATGTTTTTCTCTCCGATTGGATCCTTGTTGATCCGGCAAGTTTGCCCCTAGCCGACAGGATCAGGAATTCAGAAGCTTAGCTTTCCGGGCATTGTATTCCGCTTCGGTAATGATCCCCCGTTGTTTAAGGTTGTAAAGCTTTTCCAGTTCGCCCGGGACATCGATACGGTTGTTCTGCTGGCCAACAGCCATGGCACTGGCCATCTCTGCTGCCTGTTTACGCATCTGGTAAGATTTGTATTCCTCCTGCATCCGGGTAATGGCATCTTTCAGCCTGGCCGGACCTTGCACCCACGTATAAACAGTGGCGCCCACTTCCGCGGCCGTCTGGATTTCCACGTTCCCGAAGCCGAACATTTTACCCCAAAAGGATTGCTGATAAGAAACATTGTTGATTTTATCGAGCGGACTCTCCTTGGAATTATTGGAGAACACCCCAAATTCATCAATGACCCTGAGGTTCGTAACCGCCCAGATGTTATTGCGCCGTTCCACCAACTTATAGATCAAATAGCCGAAAATGGGAATCAGTGCATACAGCGCATAACTGCCAATCAGTACGGCTCCAACTGACACGGCCATGGTCAGCAATACGGGCAAGATCAGGGTAAACCAGTGTGGCTGGGTTACCAGTATGAGCTTTTCTTCTTTCTTGAGTTGCGTTTTCATTTTTAAATGGATATACTTTCAAAGATACGCATCTCCCGGATACAATTTACAGGCATCCGATACAGCCGGCTACCGAAATGGATTAGCCGGCTATATGGAATGCTGGTACGGTTTAATCAGAAACAGACTTTCAGGCTACCGAAAATTTCCCTTCCGGGACCGGGCTGATAGGAATTTCCATCCGGGTCGGGCTCGGTGAAGGCCATATACTTTGCTCCGGTAACGTTCCGTGCAAAAAGGCTCAATTCCCCGTTCAACCCACGGATTTTCCACATCCAGGCAACTCTAACATGGTACAAATTAAATCCATCCTGCCAGTTTTGGTAGATCGCCGGATCAAGCGCTCCGCTATAAGCCAGTGCATCTGTGTAAATGGCCCATTTCGACTGGTACTCGGTACCCAGACTGACTTTTATGCTTTTCAGCGGGGAGTACACAATTTCCCCGTATAGTTGATGTTTGGGTGAATTGGGCAACCATTGGCCTACTGCAGGAGGCGTGGTGAGCACAAAGGCCGGATCGGTATACACCGGGTCGATCGTTGCCGAAGTATATTGATAATCCGCATAAGTATAAGCCAACTGAACGCTCAGATTATCAAGAACTTTATAGGAAACAAATGTTTCAATGCCCATTCGCTTACTGTTACCGGCATTACCATAGAAAACCTCCTGGTTTCCGCGACCGGATTGCTTAAAGCGGAAAAAGTCGTTTTCGGTGTTCATCAGGAACCCGGTAATCTCATAAAACAATTTATCCTTGTAAAAACCACGGAAACCGATTTCCGAACTGTTAGAGGTGGCCGGAACCAGATGGGTATTGAACCCGCTGTAACCCACCGGATTACTGGCCAATTCCTCGGTCGACGGAGGCATGAAACCCTGACTCCAGTCGGCAAAAACAGTAAGGGTATTGGCTATTGCATAACTGGCGCCTATGCGGCCGGAAACCTGATTGTAGTTTTTAGTTGTTTTCGCGGAATCCAAGCCTACCATTTTATCCGTCAGGGCATTATCCATTTCATCGAACCGCACACTACCCATCAGATTAAACTTCCCCGCCTCGAGCTTATACAAGGCGAAAGCTCCGAAGCTGCCCTGCGAAATAACCTGGTTGGCCAGCAACAGCTTAGTTTCCAGATTGGTTTCATCAATGCTTTCCACTCTGTCGGAATTACCGGCGCTCTGCAGTTTGTACATGCCGATGGTCTGCCATTTCAGGTCGGTACCGATACTGATGTTATTTCTGACCTTCCCGTTGCCCAGATGCAGATTATACTGGGCGCTGGCCCCCGGAACGGTATAATTCCGGTATTCGGCGGCCCGGTTGCTGGTCTCCTTATAATTCCACGAACGGAGATACGCCGAAGCCTGAATATCCTGCCTGGAGCTGAATCGGTACGTTCCCAAAAATCCAATGGTCGTGCGATTGGTTTTTTGATATTCATTGAACGGGCTGGCATCGGGATTTGCCTGCAACGGATTATCTAACTGTCCAAGATTCAGCCCTTCCGGGTTTTGCTGGAAATAATCGGTCCGGGAAAGAATCTGGGTTAAGGTCAATTTTTTTCCGGGATGGAAATTTACCTTTTCGTACAATTTATTACTCCAAAAAGCCTGATGATCGCGGTACCCGTCGCCACCCGAACGGGAATAGCTGATGCGGTAATCGATATCGTCTCTGGTGCCATCGAGCTGAACCAGGGATTTGTAAAATCCATTGGAACCAAGAGTCTGGCTCACCAGGCCGCCGATCGGTTTTGGGCCGCCATTTTCCGTGGAGATATTCAGCACCCCGGCAGCACCACTGCCTCCATATAATCCGGCAGCCGGACCCCGCAGCACTTCTATCTTTTTAACCGTATTCCAGTCGACATCATATAAATCCGGAGCAAAGCCGGAAGGGTCATTCACAGGAATTCCGTCGAGCATAACTCCGATACCGCGAAGTCCACGCTCGGTTAAGATTCCCTGGCCACGAATGGAGACATGGACCCGCTCCCCATCGTGCTGATTGTCGATCCTCACCCCCGGAACCAACCGCAAGGCTTCTTCCACACCGATTCCTTTCGGCTGACCCGCAAGCATTTCTGAGGTAACCAGTGATATCGATCCGGGATTGTTTTTAAATAACACCGGAAGCCGGTTGGCAGTGATCACAACTTCATCCAGCTTGACCACTTTCACGGTATCGGGAATTTCATTCTGGGCAAATGATACACTTCCGATAAATATCAATAGGATTGAATTAATGAATATATTTTTCATTCGTAATTAATTATTAATCGTTGATGGTAATTGGCTCGTACTCATGGAGCCCTCAATTATTTTCATCGCTCTTTGTGAGCTTTTGATCATGAGGGGTTCATTTCAATTAGTATTCTGTGAAAATAAAAAGTGATACAATTTCTCTGTGGAACTCTGTGAAACCTCTGTGGAACTCTGTGTAATTCTTAAGAATATAACAAAGGCGCACAGGGTGACAGAGGGACAGAGAGACAGAGCGAGAAATAGGTTTATTCAGGTTAATCGGGGCGGCGGAGAATGAATCTCAGATGAACCAGAGGGATACTGGCTTACCGTTGAGGGAAAAAGAAACCCGGAACCTTCCAGGCCGGACAGAACGATAGGTATATCGGGCAGATAATCAAACGCAAAGGTCCTACGTATCCGTTTTCCCGGATTTTTATCCTGATCCTGATTTTTGTTATAATCCGCAATGAGCTGCTTTTCGCGTGAATCCTTCAGACAATAATAGCAGGTAAATCCGTCGCCGGAACTCTTCCGTACCACATCGTACATTTCGCCACGGTACCGGAATTCTTTATCTTGTTTGATCCATGAAATGCCGGATTCACCGATCACCGGGACAACCACCAGGGCAAGGTCTGCCTCTTTCACGCCATTTTCTATTTCCTCGCGTACTCCATGCTGAACAGATCTCTGCAACCCATTAAAAACAAGATAATATCCTCCGATATCGAGTGTAATTATGATCAATACGATGACTGAAAAAAATCTTTTCATGGCCTGCAATTACTCTTCAAAAGTAAGCTTAGTAGATTGTTTACCTAATTTTTTAAACGCTTTTATCAGAAAATATTCCAAACTGTATTTAAAATCAACTTTTCTCCAGAAAAATAAAATCAATGACCAAACAAATATATTCAATCCGCCGAATAACAGACAGCCGTTGATGGTTTGGTCCCAATCGGGAATAAAACCATGGAGCAGGATTCTCAGGATTTCTGACAGGAGGGTTTCGAGCAGGTAAATGGTCAGACTAATTCTCCCGAAAGATTTGATCAGGGATATATTCTTCAGGAAATTGGTCTTCTTTTCCAAACCCAGTAAAATGAGCACAGCCAGCAATAAAAAAACCCCCAGTTCGAAATTGGTTTTAAAATACCAGAAATAATCAGGCTTTGAAATGGTTTTATCAAAATTCATCATTCCGGCGATTCCGAATAAAAAGAAAAAGACGCCGAATGGGATGATTATTTTTTTTAATAAATCATTTCTTTCACCATAAATCATCAGCCCGATCATCGCTCCGAAAAAACCATAGGATAGATAAGGGAGCAGGGGATACGGATTTGCCAGGACAAAGCTTAGCAGAACCGACAACAGGGCATTTCCGTCCTCAATTGAACGGGCAAAAACAGGATAAAGCGGAACCCTCAGAAAAGATAATATCATAATAAAAAAACCGGCTGAACCCAGGATTAAATAATTGCGCGTGATCTTGCTGATCCCGCTATTCCGGAGGAGCAGGGCCAAAATGCCGGTAACAATCACCAGATTAAAGGCTATTGTTGATAAGGAGGAGCCCTCGAAAAACTTGGTTACAGGGGGCAGCGAAGGGGTCAGGTTTCGCAGGCTGCCAGCAACGAAGGTCAGGTCAGGCTGATTGTTTACAAAATCGATATTCCACCTGCCCAGAAAAATATTCAGGATAAAATGAAGAAATAGATAGATCATCCCGGTGATCAGAAGAAAATGCCAGGTTTTGGCTGCCGGTTCCGCACCGCTTCGACGAAGGAACATGAGCGTGTTGACAACCAGCGAATAGAGAACGAAAATCCCACCCCAGAGGGCCATAAAACTCATCAGAACAATCAATATCGGCGGATTGCTGAAATCGATCTTGTGGATATTGGCGAAATTGTAAATAGAAGAATGGAACAATAAAATGAAGATCAGCGCCAATCCGCGGATGGCATCAAGCGACTGAATCCTTTTGCTTAGCATGGTAATCCTCCATATTAAATGTCCGCTGAATACGGATCAGCTTATTTGAATTCAGATTGAATCGGGGCTCCTCAAACAAAGTCGTCACTTCTGGTGGGTTGCATTCGTAAGCCGAGAAAACGCCCTGAACATTCCGGATCAGCGCGTCGAGGTTAAAGTTTTCGGGTGAGATAGTTTCTTTCAGACGGATCCTGATCATGACCCGGTCGGGAGCGCTTTGAATCACCTGGTACTCATCAATATCCTCAGAGGCGGTAATGACTGCCCTCGATATATAATCGGGAAATATATATTGCCATTCATCCGTCCGGATATTCCGCGCCCAGAAGAGGTCATCCGCCCTGCCCTGAATGCTTTCAATCACCCGGAAAGAGGATCCGCAAGAGCACCTGAGCGGACTCAGGGTAAGGATATCATTCAGTTCATACCGGAGGATCGGCTGCGATTTTTTGTGCAGATCCGTTACGATCAGCCGATGGCAAGGCTGACCGGGGGGAGTGGGTGATCCATCGGCATTCAACGTTTCAACGGCCACCAGGTCCTCATTGATGTGGAGGCTTCCCTTTCTGCATGACAGGGCAATCGGGCCCTCCGTGCATTTATAGATCTCATTCACAGGGCACTGAAAAACTTTCTCAAGGTATTTTTTAACCTCCGGATAAAGAACCTCCGCGTAGGAAACCAGCTGTTTCGGCTGGATTTTCAGGGTTCCCTTCCCGAACTCCTTAGCAAGGATTCTCAGCATCGAAGGGGGTGCCGAAATAACGTTCGGTTGCAGCTCCCCGAGGCGGGTGTTGATTTCCCCGATTGAGTGCAACTGACTGATATAGGTCAGTTTGTGGCCGAATATCCCCAGACTGAAAGCCGGAGCACTCACCCGAAGAATAAACGCAAGATTGATCTTCTCCTTTTTCGGAAAGGGAAAGCGGGCAAAGAGAGCCGCCTTCAGGTAATTCTCCTCCGACCGCGTAACGATTTCAACCCCTTTATTGCCACTGGTACCCGACGACATTCCGATGTTCAGTCCGCGCAGTCTTTTTGAAAAATCCCTGGTTTTCTCCACTTCCAGGCAAAAATCCAGTACCTCTTCTTGTGTGAGTCCGACGGTATTGTATGCAGTGAGGTTCTCCATCATGATCTTCTTGTTGACGGTTGGCAGCGACCATACATCGTTTAAATCCCTGCCGGCGTACCACTGCTTAAAAAATTCGGAATAAGTGCTCGCATATCTGGCTTGCTGCCTGGCCTTTCGGGTTTGATATTTCTTGATTTTTGCCTCACTGAAATATCTGAAACGGTACTTGCAAAGCAAATAGAACACAAAAAAGAACCTGGTTTCGATATCTGAAAAAATATTATTCATGTGCACGGAGCTGGGACAGAATGGTAATAAATAGCAGGCCGGTTTCGTCAGGGACTGCGGACTCCTGGTACCTCATTTTGTATCGCCAAGGAATATTTTGTTGTGGAGTTGCCGTAGCTACTCTCTCATTGACGGGTCTATCCATATGCTATAGTTTTGCATAACTGATCAGCAACGATCCTGGTTTTTCAATGCTTTCGAGCAGTAAACCGTCCATGATTTCGGCACCGGTTTTCTTCATCACGATTCCGGTATCCTCAAATAAAACCTGATAGGTAGCAAGGGGATCCAGTCCTCGGGGTTTAACGGTTATCTTTTCCACCCGACAGTCCGGACGCCGGAAAGCCAGGATGATTCCATCACCCTCTTTCGGGCGATTCTGCTGATAAGAGAGCCAGATAGAATCGGTGGTTA
The DNA here is from genome assembly GCA_038330665.1 of Bacteroidales bacterium. Taxonomy (GTDB): domain Bacteria; phylum Bacteroidota; class Bacteroidia; order Bacteroidales; family UBA12481; genus UBA12481. Next base: position 138 of record JBBQOG010000104.1, on the reverse strand, counting down.
TGTTGACATTTGGCGTAAGCGGATAATAATCACCATAATAATAAGGCCGCAGCCTTTTAAAGTCTTTCATAATGGTCTGCAATAGCTGTTGAGAAACAGGTCCTTTATTCCCATACGTGGCACTATTCAGATCCCAGG
>JBBQOG010000103.1:0-9258 GCA_038330665.1 Bacteroidales bacterium | reverse complement strand
GGCACGGCGAATGATCTGAAGGTTTGGATATAAGTGACCTGAGATAAAAAGAAACCTCCGACACCAGCAAAGAAGAACATCTCGCTTTTCCAGCCAAACATCAGGAGTATGTCACCCGCCCAGGAAAAAAAGAAAGCCAGCAGAACCAGCCACCGAAACGGCTGAGGTTTGGTCATCATCAGAAAATAAACGGCTATCCAGATTAGAATAAACGGCTTGACAGGATAGTCGAGCCATTTGCTCCCATTCAGGGTTCCGATCAACTCCAGAACCACAACTAGCAGAAAGAGCGCGTGCATCACAACCGTTTTGGATTTCATAGGGAGGCAGTTTGGTCGGAGATTAAGGGATTCGGTTAATTCTGCAATTTAAAAAAAAATCCCGGCAGGATTCATACTGCCGGGATTTTCTCGGATAATTACCGTTCAGTGTAAACCGTAATTATATTGACACAATGCAATTACTGTGCTTTCTGAACCTCTCCTTTGATGGTCAACGCATACTTCTGCCCGTCGTTCAGTTTTACCTGGGCCGACTTCGAAAAATATCCGCTCACTTTGGCATCATAGGTAAGAACGACTTCGCCTTTTTCACCTGGTTTGATCGGTTCTTTAGTGTATTTTGGTGAGGTGCATCCGCAGCTGGTCTGCACAAGCGTAATGGTAACAGGTTCTTTTCCTGCATTGGTAATATAAAAAGTGGCGCTTGCGGGTTTTAGCTGAATCACGTCCTTGCCAAAGTCATAGTCTGTAATATCCCATGTGCAGGTAAGGGGTGCGGGAGGCGGTGGGGCGACCTGGCTCGGAGCGACCTGACCGGCAGGAACTCCGGCCGAAATGGCTGAGGTTGTCGTACTGGTAGCCTGTGAGCCCGTTGGAATAGTAGTGCCGTTTTGTGCGGCCTGGTTGACTTGCTCGGCTTTCTGAACTTCCTGAAGGGAAACCTTTTTCTGCGCATTAACAGGTAATGCAATCAATGCCAGGGCAGCAGCTGCAACTATGAAAAGCGATCTCTTTTTCATTACAATTTGTTTTTAAATTTATAATTCAAAAGTAGACCATATCTAAGTAGCACACCGTTAACGGTTATCAAAAAATTGTTAATGGGTTGTTAAGCAATTTTGACATCATTCGGTTAATCAGGTATCTTCGCTATTGTGAATCGAACAGCCATACGCATTGTCCTCATCCTGGGGATCCTTGCCATCATCGGAATTATCAGTGTGCAATTTTATTTTGTCAAGCAAGCGAGTGACCAGGAAAGCAGGCAGTTGAACCAGACAATAAATATTGCACTCACCTCGGTGGCAGAGGACCTTGCGCGATATAATGATGCCGAATTGCCCCGGCAAAATCCAGTCTTTCACCATAGTCCGGATTATTATATTGTGAATGTGAACACGAATATCGAGCCAGCCATTCTGGAGCAATTTCTGATCACCGAGTTTAAGGTGAGACGCCTGACGCTGGATTTCGAGTATGGTATTTATGATTGCCAGACGGATAAAATGGTCTATGGCCGGTTGGTCCGTTTCGGTGAGAACCCCCGGATCAAGCCCATGGAGGAGAATCTGCCAAAATCTTCCGATTATGTGTATTATTTCGGTATCCATTTTGCCGGCAGGAACAAAATGATCATGGACTCGCTGGGGATATGGATTTTTTTCAGTTCGATCCTGCTCCTGGTCATCATTTTCTTTGCGTATACCCAGTTGATTATTTTACGGCAAAGGCGCTATGCCGAGGTACAGCGTGATTTTATCAATACCATGACGCATGAGTTCAAAACACCGCTGACCTCCCTGTCCATGTCGGCCGATGTGATTCAACAACCGGAAATTCTAAAGGAACCCGAGCGATTGTTTCGTTATGGGGAAATCATCCGAAGCCAGTCGAACCATCTGCTCAAACAGGTGGAGAGGGTTCTGGAAATGGGAGGACCATCCGGTGATAAGCTGCTGATCCGTAAAGCTCCGGTCAATCTTCGCAACCTGATCGGTGAGATTTGCGAACAGATGGAACCCCGCATCCAGTGTTCCAATGGCCATCTGACATTCAGTTATGATAGCGGTATCGTGATGATCGAAGCAGATCCCCTTCACCTGACGAATATCACCCTGAATCTACTTGATAATGCCCTAAAATATTCGGGCGATAAGCCGGAAATTTCTGTGACCGTGACCGATACCAACGGTCATCTGAACCTCGAGGTCAAAGACCAGGGGATCGGAATACCGGCTAAGCTGAATAAACGTGTTTTTGAAAAATTTTACAGGGTTCCAACAGGAAATATCCATAATACCAAAGGGTTTGGCCTGGGACTTTATTATACCCGCAATGCCGTCCATGCACATGGCTGGAAACTGACACTCGACAGTCAGGAGGGGCAGGGCACTGTGATCCGTATCCTCATTCCGGTTAAAATCAATTAAATTATGGAAAAGCCTTTGATACTGTACGTGGAGGATGATGAAACGTTGAAATTTATTACGACGGATAATCTCGAACGCGAAAATTTTACGGTGATTTCCGCCACCGATGGTCTGGAAGCATGGGAGCTCTTTCAGCAAAAAGCACCCGATTTATGTGTGCTTGATGTTAATCTGCCAATAATGGATGGTTTTGCGCTGGCCCGGCGGATCAGACAAAAGAACCAGGATGTCCCGATTATTTTTGTGACCGCAAAATCATTAAAGGAGGATAAAATCGAGGGACTTCTTCTGGGTGGCGACGATTACCTGGTTAAACCATTCAGCATCGAGGAGCTCATTCTGAAAATCCGGATATTTCTTAAACGTTCGAAATCCGGGCAGGATTCCTTACCCCTCTACACCGTTAAAATCGGAGACTACTCTTATATCCCTTCCAAGCTCCTTCTGGTGCATGCCGGCGGAGAGGTTAAACTGACCTTCAGAGAAGGAGAACTTCTGGATTATTTTATTAAAAATCAGGAGATTATTTTGGGTCGTGAGCAAATTCTTGAATCGGTTTGGGGCGCCAATGATTATTTCGCGGGCCGAAGCCTGGATGTGTATATTTCGCGATTACGGAAATATCTGGCGACCGATCCGAATGTTAAAATCGAAAACCGCCATGGGATCGGATTCCAGTTTCTAATCAGAAATATGGGGTAACGCTCAAATAACCGTTTCTGCTATTTCGGTAACCCTCCGAAAAATCGCTTGATATTCCGGTGGAATTTATGAAAACTGTCCGGCTCATGATGCATCAGGATACACTGCCGGGTGATCAGGTTCACGTTTTTTCCTTTGAGCATCGCCAGCGCTTCCGGAGTGTCGGATGACTGCTGTATCCAGATGTTCTTTATTCCTTTGGCCAGGGCTTCCTCAACCACCTTGGCGGTCTGGTCTTTTTTTGTCATGATAATCAGAGAATTGACCCCCTTCGGAAGCGCATTGACATCAGTATAACAGGTTGTGCCATTGATCGATTCAAGATTCGGATTTACCGGTAGAAGTTTCAGACCCTTCCTTTTTAATTCCTCATAGGCTATTCTTCCGAATTTTTTTGTATTCCCGGAAACGCCTGCCATAGCAATAGGTTCATTGGCAAGGAATTGCTCGATTTGTTTTTTGGTCGTCATGTGGATTAAAGTTTGTCTAAAGTTAAAAAATCTTGATCTGCTTCTTACCTTTATCACAAAATGATTTTAAAATGAGCAATATGAATTTTTCTACTGAAAACCGCGATATCAAAGATGTCAGACGTGTACTGCTTAAGGATTATGGCCATCTTTTTATCAATCAGGGGGAGGAAGAATCCCTTCGGATCGAAGGAGAAGCCGAAGTGATCTCCACTGTGAAAACCATCATAAGGGAAGGGGAACTGGTTTTGGATATCGATGCGGGTTGGTTCGATAAAACCTGGAGTGCTGTTACCAGTGCCGTGGAAGGACGGGTCCTGAAATATTATCTCACCATCAAGAACCTGGACGGAATTTATGTGCAGGGAGCTGCATCGGTGAAAATTCAGGGGCTGAAAACAGAGTCATTGTACATTACCCTGAAGGGTGCAGGGGAAATCGTGCTGGAGGGCCTCGAAGCCGGGTTGGTTGATGTGGACCTGCCAGGCGCCGGACGAATATCCCTGTCGGGCAAAACAGACCGTTTGAATGTGCTCATGAAAGGTGCCGGAAGCTACGAAAGTCCCCGACTGGAATCACGCGAAGCCAAAGTAATCCTGCGGGGAGTAGGGAAAGCCACTGTTTGGGCCACCGCTCAGCTGGATGCCACGGTGGAGGGAATTGGTGCCATCGACTATTATGGCAATCCGGTAATCCGGCAAAATGTTTCGGGACTCGGCAAAGTGAACGCGCGACGATAGATATACCGCCCCAACCTTAGCCGAGCGGTTTGACTTTCATATTCCTGAAAAAAGTTTTGGCTCCCGCATGTTTGCCCTGCAAGCCAATAAAACCCTTCGTTGCCAGTGTCGAAAATGGCGTGCTTAACCAGGAGGGTATCTCGCTGCCATCGGGATTCTTTGTAGCACTGGTCCACTGCGACATGTCCATCGTCGTTACCGGTTTCCCATTCAATACCACATAGATCATCTTACCCTGGCAGGCAACAGTCATCCTGCTCCATTCACCCGGCTTTCGGATGGCACTTTCTGAGGGAGCCAGATGGCCGAATATGGAGGCGCATTTCCAGGTACCCGCCACCGCGGCCCACTTCTCATTTTCATCATCAAGAATCTGGACTTCTACCGAATGAGGAATCCAATCCTGCTTGTTAGTACAATAGACTACCACCCCGCTATTGGCCCCGGGCTCAACCATAAATTCCAGGTCCAGAATGAAGTTCTCATATTCAACTTTTGAAAAAATGATCTGATCCTCACTAGCCGTAAAAACCCCCTTTTCACAGGTCCATATCCCGGGTGCAAAATCAGCATCCGTTAAATCCTCTTTAAATAAATTTGTCCACCCTTTGCTATCAGGATGATCTTTTAATGGCAGTTTAACCTGCGCAAAAGTGGATGTGCCGGCCAGCATCAAACATAGGGCCAATACGGAAATTTTCATAAGTAGTTTATTATTAGTTTATTATTGTTCTATTTTGGCATCAATGGTAAAGTCCATCCATCCCGGCGATATTCAATTTATCACTGGGCGCCCTATGACCTAATCCGCTAACGGCGTGACTCGGCACAATCGAAACGGCTGCAGTAGCAATGGCAGCATTCTTTAGAAAGTTGCGCCTGGAATAATTTATGGCTGTCATGATTTGAGCGTTTTTAATCTATTTCAGAGTTCTTTTACCTTGATGTTTCGATACCAAACCTTGGTTCCGTGGTTCTGAAGAGAAATATACCCTTCATCGAACTTGCCCCAGTCAGGGAACTGAGCCCACTTTCCACTGTTGCGGAGCTTGATCCATTCCGGGGAATTTTTCTCGTATTTTACAACTACTACTCCATTCAATAGTTGTGTAACCTGATTTCCATCTACCACGAGTAAAAGATGATTCCATTCACCAAGAGGCTTGTAAGGTTTTGCAACCGGTGGATACATGGCATAATTGGCACCGTTGATCTGCCAGTCTTCCAAAGGATCAGGCCAGTTTTCATGATCAATAACCTGAAACTCCGGACCGGTTTCATAAGGAAATTTGTATTTTTTATCTTCCCCAACTTGAAAGATAATACCACTGTTTGCTGCTTTTGTCAGTTTGTAATCAATACTGAAAGCAAAATTCCTGTAAATCTTGTTGGTAATAATGTCCTGATCTTCACCACCTCCCTTGCTTGTCATGGTAAATGACTCCTCTTCAATAATCCAGCAAGTTGGAAAGACTTCCATGTTGTATCCGTGCCAGCCATCGGTCGTTTTTCCATCAAACAGGATTTTCCACCCGTTTCCCTTTTCTCCGTTACCCAACGTATTGGGTCTGGAATTCCTGTCCAGCTCTTGATACAGTGCCAAAGCACCCTTTGCAGATTGTGCAAACCCTGATGGAAATGCAAAACCCAGCAAGCAGACAGCAACTAACAGCTTTGATTTTTTCATTATTTTCAAAATTTAAACTGCGCAGATTTTCTACAGAAAAGTAATTGTATTTTTAATTATTTCAACCGCAAAATTGATTTTAACAAAAATTGGCAAGAGAAGATCATTCAGGTTAGATTTGTACATTAACAGGTAACGTATGAAAAAGATATTCACATCAATAATCGTTTTGCTCACCGCCCTTTCGATAACTGCGGCATCCTCCGAAGCCAGGCCATCTGGTAGTATCATTTACCTGCCCGGATTTTCTAAAGCGGTCAGCGGGGTAGATTTTAATTACCGGTCAGCGCTACCGGAAAATGAGGATGCATATATTCTCAGGAATTCGTTTGAAAATCCGCGTATGCAGTGGGAAACTGCCGTGGTACCGAAATCTGTGAATTCAGGAAGTGTGTCGTTTGTTTTTATGGCAGCCCTGTCTACGGACAATCCTAACCTGGAATTCATTCTCACGGTTAACGGCGACGAAAAAATTACGTTCACCAACCGACAAGATATCTCATGGACGGTAAAGAGTCCGAAGGGCGGTGAACTCTCCTTTTACCAGGCCAGGAATTTTCCGGGTGTCGAAATACATGGATTTATGATCCTGACCTTGCCGGTGAATCGCCTTATCGCCGGTAAACCGGTAGAGATCAGTCTTAACCTTTTGCCCACTTCCCGAAATGCCTGGATCATCATTTTCAAAAAAACACTGCAGTCAGGATCCTCGATCAGCAACGTGCCAGTATTGGTAAGGGAGAATGGAGTGCTGAGTCAACAGGTGATGATCACACAGTTGCAGTTTGATCAACCTGCACCTGTATCGTTTCGGTCCGGTGGCAGGGATCTGATGAAGAGCGAAACCAAAATCGGGTTTAATCAGTTTTTCGTACCGGTTCCAAAGGTCGGTAAGGCTACGAAAATGAATATCAATGTCCGCACTGCGACCGGTGCCGGCGAGAATTTGTCCATTACAGTTATGCCGGTTAAAAAGTGGGAAATGTACCTGATCCAGCATTCACATACCGATATCGGATACACCCGGCCACAATCTGAAATCCTCGCCGAGCATCTGCGTTACATCGATTATGCATTGGATTACTGCGATCAAACAGACAATTTTCCGGATGATGCCCGGTTCCGCTGGACATGCGAAGCCACCTGGGTGGTAAGGGAATACTTACGAACAAGGCCACAAACCCAGATCGACCGGTTTAAGAAAAGGATCGGTGAAGGCCGGATTGAAGTCACCGGGATGTATTTCAATATGGCGGAAATAGCGGATGAAAATATCATGTTTGATTTCTTTCAACCTTTAAAGGAAATTAAGGATCAGGGCATTGAGGTGAAAACCACCATGCAGAACGATGTGAATGGTGCGGCCTGGGTTTTGCCGGATTATCTGAAGAATACCGGGATCAAGTATTTAACCATGGGGATCAATGAAACCCGGTCCATTCTACCCTTTAATCTGCCCACCTGCTTCTGGTGGGAGGCTCCTTCCGGTTCAAGGCTGCTGGCCTACCGCAGCGACCATTATATGACCGGCAACAATTTTGGCATCCAGGATCCCTCGTTGTTCGACCCGGATAAGGTTTTTCAATATCTCAAAAGGCTGGAAGAAAAAGGCTATCCCTTTGAAAGGGTGGCCGCACAGTTTTCAGGTTATTTAACCGATAATGCTCCTCCGTCAACCGGTGCCTGTGAGGTGGTAAAGTCATGGAATGAAAAGTATGAGTCGCCGAAACTCAGGCTGGCCACTGCATCGGAGTTCTTTCAATATGTCGAAGCGAATTACTCCGCCACTTTGCCGGTTTACCGCAATGCCTGGCTCGACTGGTGGACAGATGGTTTTGGTTCCACTTCGCGCGAAACCGCCAAGGTTCGTAAGGCTCAGAATATTCAGCAGGTCGACGAAGGGCTTTTTGCCATGGTTTCCATGCTGGGGGGGGAACTTTCGGCCGACCTCCAGGGTAAGATCGAGCACATTAGTGAGAACGCACTGTTCTTTGATGAACATACCGTGGGTGCCGACGAAAGTATCGATCATCCGTTTTCTGAAAATACAACCGAACAGTGGTTGCAAAAAGGAGCCTATGCATGGGAAGCGCTTAAGAAAGTGACCCTGCTGAATGAAGATGCACTGGGTAGAATACAGCCGTTCCTGAAAAAGGCAGAATTCCCCGTTATCTATTTGATCAATTCTTTGGGTTGGACACGCTTCGGTGTGGTGGAGCTTTTTGTGGATAACCAGATTATCTCCCGTAATAATGCGTTTAAAATCATTGACATCGAAACCAACAAGGAAGTTCCAGTACAATTGGTTCGCACCCGGAGTGAAGGTGCGTATTGGGCCTTGAATGTCGACGATGTACCCGCTCTCGGTTGGAAAGCTCTCAGGGTGGAATCCGATACACACCCCCCGAAAGAGGTAATTGTCAAGGAGTATGATGTAAAATGGATGGAAAACCCATTTTATAAAATTGAATTTGATCTGTCGACAGGGGCCCTGAGCAGCTTGTTCGATAAGGAGTTGAACAAGGAGCTTATTGATCCCGAGAATCCATGGAAGATTGGCCAGCTGGTGCATGAAACCCTGACGGACCGGAACAATATGAAAGATAAGGCACACACCACAGTCAGAAATGTACACATGAGTCTCGGATCAGATGGAGAGTTGTGGCAAAGCGTGAAATTCTCAGCCGATCTTGATGGATTTAAAACAGGTGTTTCCGGAATTCCAGCCGGTCTCGAATGGGAGATCCGCCTCTATAAAAAAATTAAACTCATCGAGTTCCATTTCCTGGGCAATAAGGAAATACTGACCGATCCGGAGGGATTATACGTTACTTTTCCATTCAGCCTGCCTGGATCAAGGATCGTTTTTGAAACCATTGGCGGTACCCTTACGCAGGGATCACAATTGCCGGGCTCCTCAACCGATTGGAACGTGGCGCAGAATTTTGTATCAGTCCGAAGCACTGAGGGTCAGATTATTATGGTGAGTGATGAGATTCCGCTCTGGCAGTTTGGTGGCTTTAACCTGGGAAACTTTGAACGTCATCAGGCGCCCGCAAAACCCTGGCTCTATTCCTGGGTGATGAATAATTATTGGTTTACCAATTTCCGTGCTTACCAGGAAGGGGGATTTCACTGGACTTATCAGATTACGACTACCCGGGATACCTCCAATGCAGCAGCAGCCCAGTTCGCTCGCGGGGTGAGGAATCCCTTTGCCACACGAAC
>JBBQOG010000102.1:0-9274 GCA_038330665.1 Bacteroidales bacterium | reverse complement strand
GGCTACAAATTCAATCCCATACCGGCCCATATCAAAATTAACATTCCCGGCCGCATTGAGTTCCATTTCATTGCTGGCATCGCCACCGGCTGAAACCTGGCGCAGCTTGAGCGAACGGCGGAACAGCGACCGGATTTCCTTCCTGACAAGAGAGGGATCCAGGGAGACTGGGCCTTCCTGGCCGGCAACGATGATCAGACGGTTCCGGTTATTGGTTGCGACATGATAATCATTGGTGAACCGGATATTCCCGGGTGCGGCAAATTCACACTCCCGGCAAAAAACACATTTCCCGAGATCGATCGTAAATGGCTGTTCGTTTATGGCGCCTGAGGGGCACAATTCTGCCAGAAATTTTGAATTTTCAGCCGACGGCGTTTCTGCAATTACCGGGAGGCCCCGGAAAAGGGGTGTGAGTTCGGCATGTTGCAGGTCGCGGATATATTGAATGCCATGCTGCCGTATTATTTTGATCGATCTGAACATGCCTTTTATTATAAATCGTGACCGCAATATGAAAGGTTAAAACTTTTGTTGCATACCGGAAAATCGGAAATTTCCTGGTTCCGGACGGCGAGTGCCAGGGCCATCCAGTTGTGAAAAGAAGGATCCTTGATTTTGTAGTGTACCAGTTCACCTGAAGGTCCGGTAATGGCTGCATGGGCAATTTCACCACGCCAGCCTTCTACGGCTGAAATGGCGAATGACAAAGGTTCCATCGATGGATTGCCGGCAAGGATTCCCTTTGAAGGACTCTTCCCCGCTGTGGTGTTCTGGTTTAGTAATCCGGTTGCCCAGTCTATAACCATCGCGATGGATTTGCCGGCTTCGAGGTTGCGGAGCATGGTTCGGGCCAGTACATCCCCGGTATCCAGAACGACCGGTTCGTAAGGGACCTCCCTATAGTAACCGGTTGGATGGGTGGTGCGGATATCCCTTGCCAGACCGGTCATCCGGGCTGCCATGCCAACCGCTCCGATGCGGAGTGCCTGCTTTTTTGTGACGGTACCAATTCCGTCGAAACGGATCAGCAGCGAGGGGGCGGTGAAAATATTTTCGGTGCTTTCGTGATAACGCATACCCGTATCGTTCAGCGTTTTGATCAGGGATTCGAGTACGGGCGGAGTCAGCGGGTAGTGTGTTCCGCCGGGCCGGATCAGCCCTTTGCCAAAACGGTTCCCGCACCAGAGCTGGGTCGTATTGATGATGGTGGTACGCAGCGCCTCGTTTACCACCTGTCCGAACTGATAGGCGACATCGGTGCAGATGGCGGCGGTATCACCGATATGAACGGCGATTCGTTCCATCTCCAGTGCAATGGCACGCTCTTTTTGCAACGTTTCATCGATCGTAATTCCGGTCAGGGATTCCATGAGTTGTGCATGGGCCACCCCATGGCCGGTTGCGGTATCCCCGGCAATACTTTCCGCCAGGACGCTTCGAAGAAGACCGGATCCGGCCTCAAGAAAAAGTTTTTCAACCCCCCGATGCTGATAACCCAGTTGGATTTCCAGATGCAGTACCTTTTCGCCGTTGCAGATGAAACGGAAATGTCCGGGCTCAATCACCCCGGCATGGATCGGTCCGACGCCCACTTCATGCAGCTCCTGGCTATCGATACGGTAAAAGGGATAGTCATCCATGGTCTTTCCCCGATGGTTACGGTTTGCTGCAAACCGGACCGGCTTGAGCCAGGGATGATGCTCGAAATTTACCCCGAAATTTTCATGGATCTCTCTTTCAAAAAGATGCAGGGCAGGAATTTCCGGGGTAAGCGACTCCAGTGAAACACCTGTGGCGGGCTGCTGGTGCGAGGTGATCAAAAATTTTCCGGTTGCATCGTCTGCAAGAACGGCCATGAATTTCAGGCCGGGATTCGCGGGAAAGGCGTAATACAAAATGCAATGAATGGTCTCGGACCGGAAATTATCCGTTATCCAGGCGTAAAATTCCCGATACTCCAGAACTGGAATCAACCGGAGGCTGATGGGGCCCCCACCGGGCAGATATTCTATATGGGAGGAGGTTTTCATGATTTTCAGCTGTTCGGTAATCCGGCGGTAATCTGATTAATAATATCCATCAGGAAAGGGGGCTGGTAAAAGGTGGCTCCAACGACCACCAGGAGAAACAGGAACTGGCTGATGGTTTCCCATTTTTTAACAGATACCGGTGTGTGCACACTGGAGCTTTCGCGGGGATCCGAAAAAAGGAGGTGCAGAACCCGGGTGCTCATGGCATATATCACGCAGCAGAGCAATATCAGAACCAATATCAAAACAAACCAGCTTTTAACCGTTACGAGTGCGGATACAATCAGATATTCGCTCACAAAAAGACCGGACGGGGGGATCGCCAGTATCGCAAGCATACCGATCAGCAGGGCAATCGCCCCGGTCGGAAAAATCTTCAGGTACTGTCCGCTGTCATCCAGCTTATAGGTGCCCAATACCCGCCCCATCTGTCCGACCTGAAAGAACAGGCTGGATTTGGTGAGGCTATGTAGGATCAGCAGGAGGAAGGCGGCATAATAACCAATTCCCCCGATACCGATGGCAATGGCCACCAGTCCCATGTTTTCCAATGTGGAATAGGCCAGCATTCGCTTGGTGTGTTTGGCTTTCAGCATGTAACCGGCTGCCACCAGCACGGACAGTACACCCGCCAGAATCAGCACCTTGCTCATCCACCCGAAAATCGGGGAGCCGGATAATGCTTTGTATATGCGGAATATCGAGAGAAATCCCATGTTTACAAGCCCGGTGGAGATCAGGGCGCCCACAGGCGGCAGTGCCACGGAGTTGGCATCGATCCCCACGGTATGCATGGGAAAAAGTTCCATTTTGGTGCTGTAACCGGTAAGGACAAACACGAAGGCGATCTTCAGGTAGAATGGATTCAGGGTGTGAGCCACGGTGGAGAGTCCTTCGAAAGACAACCCATGCAATCCGGATCCTTTCATCGAAAGGCTGACAAACAGGATTCCCATGTATGCCAGGGCGATACCGGTGGAACAGATAAAAATATATTTCCAGGTGGCTTCCAGGGCATGCACCGTCCTTTCACTGTAAATCAGAACGGAAGCGGTCAGGGTGGTGGCCTCCACCAATATCCAGACCAGTGTGATGTCGTTTGCCAGATAGGCGCCGCTTATGGCCGCAATCAGACCGGTAAGCGCAGCATGGTAACTTCGTTGATGGCGGTCGGACGGTCCCGTAAAATAAGGAAACCCCTGGATAACCACCGCAGTGGATACCAGCGTCAGAAGGCCCAGAAAAAGGACCCCTGCCGGATCAAAGGTAAAATAGGTAAGGTCCGTTTCCCCGCCGTGTACCAGCACATAGCCGTTAAAGAGCCACTGGATTCCCACAAACAGCATCATCAGGGCTCTTGAAAAAGCTGCAGACCGAACCGCCAGCATGGTCATGGCAATTAAAAAGGCCGATATGAAATAGATACCCGTCATGGTTAATGTTTCAGGCTGGTTAAATGATCAGATTCCAGGTCGCTGAATTGCGTTCCGATGCGATTCATCAATACTCCGATAATCAGCACACTGACAAAAATATCCAGCAAGATGCCAATATTGATCAGCATGGGCATTTCGCTTCCGATAGCCAGGGAAAAGAAGAAGACCGCATTCTCGATGACCAGGAAACCGACCATGTGCGAGAATATCCTTTTATGGGTGATGATCAGCAACACACCGGTAAATACAGTGAACAGGGCTATCGTCATAAAAATGGCATCCAGCCTCGGGTTCTTCAGAATGTTCGACAGGATGATACTCACAAAAAGTCCTAACATGGCAAATAATAAGGAATAGAATGCCGGAAAAGCTTTCGGATGAACCTTAAAAACTTTGGTCTGGTTGATGATCCGGAAAAGGAAATACGGAACCACAATACCTTTGAAAACAAGGGTTTCGGCGGATACAAAAATCAGGTTTGCGAGGTTCAAGGTCTTGAGTTCGATCAGAGCGATCGCAAAAAGAAGTATGCCCTGAACGGCAATCAGTTTGGCATAGGAACGGAACCTTTCAGCAATGCTGATATACACCAGGGTTCCCGCAAACAGGACGATCAGCAAGTAAAACATAACGGTCAGATAATCAATTTATTTGTCGCAATCAAAACCACCAGGAATGCAAGCAGGGCAACAGCAGTCAGGGTCAGGATGAATTGCGAATTTTTAAACATTTTATTTCGGGCATGGAAGGATTCCGCAATTCCGATTATCATGGCAAAAACAGACTGAACGCCGAAAAACAGTAAAACCTGAAGTCCGGGGTTCCATTCTGCCGGAACCAGTGAGCTGCAGATCAGGGAGCCGTATGCCGCAAACTTTATTGCGGTGGTAATATGGATCAGGGCTTTGTCGAAGCCGCTGTAATCCAGTATCATCACTTCATGGATCATGGTGAGCTCCAGGTGCGTTTTGGGATCATCCACGGGCATGCGTGAATTTTCAATCATGGAGATCTGCACGAGCAGGTAAAATCCGATCAGCCCGAAAACGGTGATAATCGGATTCCCCGACAGGTGAAATACCGTGAACATATCCGAGAAGGAGGAGTTGCCGGTAAGCATGGCGAAGGTGCCCATTAAAATCAGGAATGAGGGTTCTACCAGCATCGAAAAAAGGGCTTCACGGTTGGCGCCCATACCTTCGAAACTGCTTCCGGTATCGAGCGCGCCGATGATCATAAAGAACTTGCCCAACGCAAGCATATAACAGAAGAATATAAAGTCGGCCTGAAAAGGAATCAGCGCAGGCATGTTCCCGAACGGAATCACCAGCAGCACACTAAGCATGGCGGCCAGCCCGATTACCGGGGCCAGACGGAAAACCCAGCCGGTGGTGGTGCTGTAAACACTGCCTTTTCTGAATAATACCCGGATATCATGTACCGGTTGAAGGATGCCCGGCCCTTTGCGGCCGCTGACCAGGCTCTTGGTCCGGATAATGATGCCGGGGAAGAAAACCGCGGCCAGGAGGATCAATGGAATTCCAGCCATCGGTTAAAGAATTTTAAAAAAGGTTAACAACAGAACCAGCAGCATAAACAGGAAGGCATATAGTATATAATGTTGTATCTGGCCGGTTTGCATAAAAGCAATCTTCTTGAAGATGTTTAACATGCTGTTTACCGGTTTATTGATCAGATTCGATTTGAACAGGTCACGTGGATGGGTAATAAAAGTTCGCTTCCCCGGAAAAAGGTCCGCTTCGGAGATGCTTTCCGTAATTTTCCGGGTACCCAAAACCGGGTTTGCCAGGGTGCTGAAATTATCGGCCCAGGAGGTTGCAGTGTATTGCTGCTTTTCATCTCCTGCGGTATATCCACATCCCCACGTAGGTCCCGCTTCAACCACCCGTTTATTCAGATGTGCATTTCTCCAGATGGCAATCAGGACCACCAGGGCCACAAATATTCCGCCGGCAAGGCTAATGCGTCCAAGAGTCTGAAACAGCGTTTCAGAGAAAACAGCTGTCGCATCGGTTCCGGTCATGACGGAAATTATTTTCATGACCGGTTTAACAAATAGGGCGGAGCCCAGGCCGATCGCCAGGATCACTGCAGAAGCCAGGAATGACGGGAACAACATCCCCCGGCTGACTTCCCGGGCACCGTCAGCTTTGGAGCTGCGTGCCTGGCCCAGGAAAACAATCCCGAACGCCTTTGTAAAACAAAAAATGGCCAGTCCACCGATCAGTGTTAGTCCTATCATACTGATCAATAGTACTATACTGAAATACAATGTCGATTCAGGCAAACTTCTAAATAACCCCAGATAGATCAGGAATTCAGAGATAAACCCATTGAAAGGGGGCAGGCCGCAGATGGCCAGCGATCCGATGAGAAAAAATCCGGCCGTATAGGGCATTTTTTTTGCCAGTCCGCCCAGCTGGTCGATATCGCGGGTATGGGTGGCCAGATAAACCGATCCGGCGTTGAAGAAGAGGAGTGATTTGAACAGGCTGTGATTAAGAACATGCAGCAGTCCGCCACTGAATCCGAGCAGGGTAAGTGCCATATTTCCCTTGGCCATACCCAGAACGCCCAGCCCGATGCCAATGCCGATGATTCCGATATTTTCGATGCTATGGTAGGCAAGAAGCCGTTTGAGGTCGTGCTGTACAATGGCCATCATCACCCCCATGATCCCTGAGAAAAGTGAAAACCCAAGAATGATCAGTCCGATGACAAATAAATCGGTGTGCGCAGCGAACACCACCCGTAAAATTCCGTAAATCCCCATTTTGATCATGACCCCCGACATCAGTCCTGATACCGGAGAAGGTGCGGCCGGATGCGCGTCGGGAAGCCAGGTGTGGAGAGGAATAAAACCGGCCTTGATCCCAAAACCGGCAAAGAACAGGCAGAATACCAAAATGTTGGAATGCCCGCTAAAATAAGTGGATAGGGCGTCGAAACCGGTTTCCCCGGTTGCATTGGCTGAAATCAAAAAGGCTACCAGCAGAAACAACAGACCTATATGCATTTGAATCAGGTAGCTGATGCCTGTTTTTAAAACCTTGCGGTCGTCAGCTTCGAAAATGACCAGTAAAAAGGAGGCGACGGCCATGAGTTCCCATACCACCAGAAAGGCAAACCCATCACGCAGGACGGACACCAGAATCATGGAAAAATACAACCAGATAAAAGCCCACAGGTGCAACGACCATCGAAGTGATGTCTGCTGGTCATAATAAGATTTCAGATATCCGCCGGCAAAAAGGAAGGCGGTTACGGTGGTAAAATTGATCACCAGAATAAAAAAGGCGGAGAGGGGGTCAGGAGCAGGGACGGAAAAAGTGGGAAATGGAAGAGTTGAGAAGATTAGGAGTTGAGGCGTTGAGGAGTTGAGGAGGTGAGGAAAAAGGGCTGCGAGGGTTGTCAGGGCAACGGATCCAAGCAGCAGGATGAGGGTGTAGTGATACCGGTAGGGTTTCCGAAGCGCAAAGATCCCGAAACTCAGTACCATCAACCCGACAAACATTAGGGGTACCATCTGTTGAAATCTGGTGCAAAGATATCTAATTGGGACGACCAGACAACTTGCGAGCAGATGTCGGTATTAAGTCCTGATTTAAAGCCGGATACCAATCGCTAGTGGCCAGGAATTGTATCTCCATATTCCAAAATCACGATATCCCGGACAAAAAGTTGCACGGGCACCGATCGATGCGAACAGTGCAATCCGCCTGCTTAAATGATAGTCAAAGCGTACAGCTGCCTCCGCCCCACCGACATAGAGTGGCGAAGGTTGGTATAAGCTGATTCCGTTGAGGAGGTTACCGTCGATGCTGATTCGGAAACGAACCGGCGTGGCGGCCTGACCTTTGCCGGCTTCACCGGCTGTGCCTTTTTTATTATAAAATGTAAAAAGGGTTCTGTTGATCCCGAGGCCCAGCAAAGTTTCGTTCCGCATTCTGAGTACGGAAAATTCGCCGGAAATATTCAACTGCCATTTTGAATTCAGTTCGGGATGCCAGGATACGGCTAACCCCCCTCCATCAAGGCCGGGTTCAAAATAGGTGTTGTACCAGGAAGAGGGGAATGCGCGGAGCGACAGGTCGAGGTGCTGCGAATGGGCCCGGATTGGGAATACCAGTAAGAGCAGGACCAGCAAAATCGGGTAAGTTTTATTTTTAGAAATCATATTCCCATCCGTTTTCGACGAAAAATTTATAGATCAATAAGGCGGTGATGGCCGACTGGTTCTCTGCGGTGATGGTGGCAGTGCCATCGCCTTTTTGTGGGCCGTAGTTGCCGAACTGGCTGTGGTTACCACCTGGAATGTTATAATATACCGTTTTGGATACTTTGCCTTTTGGAAAATCATCGATCCCTTTTATCCAGTAGGGTGGCGGTAAAAGTCCGATGTTGGATGCAACGGTCAGGCTGTCGACCAACCCATCGTTCTGACCGCGCAGCGACAATGCCGATCCTTTCCAGTTGGAGAGGGATCCGGAAGACTGCGGGTAAGCAGCCAGCAGAACTATTCCCTTAAAGAAATCCGGATATTGGTTCACTACCGAACAGGCCATCACTCCACCCAGGGAGTGTCCGCCAATCACCCATTGCTGTACATCGGGAAAATCATTGTATACCCAGGCGCCTTTTTTACCATCGAGGACGGCAAGGTTTCCCGGCATTTTCACAATCACCACCTTATGTGCCTTACCGGTGACTGCAAACTTCGACAGCATTTTTATATAGGCATGCGGATCAACCAAACCGCCGGGATAAAACAGGAGTCCGGTTTTTGAATATTGGTTGCTTGTCGGATTAATTTCGATATAATCCCGATATTCATAAATGGTCAATCCGCTGGAAATTTCCTGTTTGTCAGGCAAATAGCTACAAGAGGCCAGCAGGGGAACCAGCAGGAACAAGATGCTTTTGATACGCATATAAAATAGTTAGCCCGCAAAGATAGAAAATAGTGACCAGTGACGAGTCACGGGTTACCGTTCCCGGAGAACCGGTATTATTTCTTTCCCACGCCAACCAGATGATGCTGGGTTCTGATGAGCAGCATTCCGTCGGTGATGGCGGGTGTTGCCATGCAGGCGTCGTCCATGTTGTTTTCGGCCAGTAGCATATATTCCGGTCCGGCCTGCAGGACATAGATTTCGCCGGTTTCGGCAGGGAAAAAAAGTTTATCCCCGGAGGCTACCCCGGAAGCAGAAAATGCTTTCCCAAGATCCTTCTTGTATTTTACGGCGCCGGTAAGTGCCTGAATACATGTTAGTTGGCCATTGATCTGCATATTGTATAAATAATCGCCATACACTAGCGGACTGGCCATATATGCGCCACCGCGTTTGAAACTCCACACCACCTGGCTGCTGGCTGTGGTATCGGCCGGTAGGGTAAGGTCGCCCGTTGATTCAGGGTTTATGGCAAATATGGGAGAATACTTTCCATGCGCACTATTAATATAGACCAGATCATGAGCGACTACCGCGGTCGGGGCGGGAGCATCACCCACATTGCCGATTTTCCATACTTCCTGTCCGTTTGCAAAGTCGAATGCGGCAATGTATGGAAATGCGTTCAGGATGATCAGCGTTTTATTCTTTCCTGCATAAACGGCCGGAGAACCCCAGGATGATAGGGTATCCCGGCCGATCCGCCAGATTTCCTTGCCCGTAGCCACATCCAAAGAGGTCAGGAATGAATTCCGGATCAGATCGGCCTGCACAATTATTTTACTCTGGTAAATAACCGGGGAACTGGAATAGCCCCATTCCACTCCGGGAT
>JBBQOG010000101.1:0-9275 GCA_038330665.1 Bacteroidales bacterium | reverse complement strand
GTACTTCTAAATGAATCGAGATAACCGAGGGAGGCCATAAGTGCCGGGACAGGGATTCCTGAACCAGCTGCCAGGCAGACTATTTGACGCAATGATTCCTGGTTTTCGATAATTTTTCCAGATATATTAGCATCAAGGAGTAAATTAGGCAAGTCGGGTCTTAAATTGAATGCATCTTTAATCTCCTCCAGAAAAGCGGACCGGATAATGCAACCCCCTCGCCAGATACGTGCAATGGCTTCCAGATCAAGGTGATATTCATACCTGGCTGAAGCTGCTGTCAATAATGACAACCCTTCTGCATAGGTGAGAATCATAGCGGTATACAATGCTTTCTCCAACTGCTTGACTATTTGATTTTTATCACCTTTTATTGTATATAATGGCCGATTTATAATTTTACTTGCTTCTTCACGCTGATTCTCAAATACGGAAAGATCTCTCATTGAAACCGCAATATCTATAGTTGGGATTGCCACCTGAAGTTCCATTGCGCTTTGCGAGGTCCACATGCCTGTACCTTTTTGCCGGGCCACATCCAGAATTTCGTCGATCAGAAGCTTTCCGGTTTTTTCATCCAATTTACTGAAGATGTTGCTGGTAATCTCAATTAGGTAACTGCTCAGTACACCTTTGTTCCACTCGTTGAAAATATCGTACAATTCGCCATCGCTGATGTTAAAACCCCGTTTCATTATATCGTATGATTCTGCTATAAGTTGCATCATCCCATACTCTATGCCATTATGTACCATTTTAACAAAATGACCCGCCGATCCGGAACCAAGATAGGTTGTACACGGAATATCGTTCACTCTGGCAGCTGCTGCCTCAAACAATGGCCGTACCCTTTCCCATGATTCTTTGAGACCGCCGGGCATAATACTGGCTCCATAACGAGCACCCTCCTCTCCTCCGGATACTCCTATGCCCATAAACGGTATTCCTTTTTCGGCGAGGTTGCGTATGCGCACATCAGTATCCTTAAAGTAAGAATTCCCGGCATCAATGATAAGATCGCCTGGATTTAAGTACTTGATTAAATCAGAGATAACCAAATCGACCGGCGCTCCGGCAGGAACCAGCATCATAACCACCCTGGGCCGGCGGAGTAATCCGATAAAAGATTTGATATCTAAGGCGCTTTGAATTTTGTTCTGCTTTGTCTCAATTTGTAAGGCTTTAACCTTATTTAGATCCTTGTCATATCCCGCCACCTGAAAACCATGATCTGCCAAATTCATTAAAAAATTTCGCCCCATGACCCCCAGTCCGACCATACCGATTTCAGACTGTTGTTTTGTATCTGAATTAGCCATAATTATTCCTTTTCGATTGTTGTTGACATTATGCTTTCAGTATATTTATTTTTGAACAATTTGGATCACCTATTGTTTATTGGTTAGGAAGCAAACCATATTTGTAAATATCTGTAAAACTGGCAACTTAAGATGAGTTCAACTAAATATATTGAAAAAAATATAATGA
The DNA here is from genome assembly GCA_038330665.1 of Bacteroidales bacterium. Lineage (GTDB taxonomy): Bacteria > Bacteroidota > Bacteroidia > Bacteroidales > UBA12481 > UBA12481. The sequence goes on along the minus strand of JBBQOG010000101.1, from coordinate 7,787 downwards.
AAAACAATCCCTTGATTCAACTTGAAAAGTTAGGCCAGTCTGTCTGGTTGGATTTTATTAGTCGTAACCTGATCGCAAGCGGCGAGCTCCGGCGCTTGATAGAGCTTGATGGATTAACCGGGCTTACTTCTAATCCTGCAATTTTTGAAAAGGCTATATCTGAAGGTCATGATTACGAGCATGATATCCGAATCATGTTGGCAGATGGAAGAAGTGCAAAGGCCATCTATGAAGCTATCAGCTTGAAGGATTTACAGATGGCTGCCGATGAGTTCAGGCCTTTGTATAACAAAACGAAGGGCGAAGCTGGGTATGTAAGTATGGAGGTCGACCCGCACCTTGCGCATGATACCAACGGTACCATTGAAGAGGCCCGAAGGTTATGGGCTGCCTTAGATCGACCAAATGTATTCATTAAAATTCCGGCCACACTAGAAGGATTGCCAGCCATTCAGCAACTTACCAGTGAGGGGATCAATATTAATGTAACATTGCTTTTTGGATTACCCCGCTATAGACAGGTAGCTGAAGCGTACATTTCGGGTATCGAAATGATGGAGGCCAAAGTAAAGGATTTGAAACAAGTGGTTTCAGTGGCCAGTTTCTTTATTAGCCGAATTGCTTCGTTGGTAGATCCGATTGAAGAACAATTCCTCGCATTGCATGGGGAACAGGCCCATTTTGGAACCTACGTTAAGGGGCATGTTGCCATCTCAAGTGCAAAAATAGCTTATAAAATGTATCAGGAAATATTTGGAAGTGAACGATTCAGGAAGTTAGCTGATAAAGGTGCCCGACCACAAAAGTTACTTTGGGCAAGCACCGGTACCAAGAATCCAGAGTATAGTGATATTAAATATGTTGAAGAGCTTATAGGGAAAGATACTATAAATACGATTCCTCCAGCAACGATGAGCGCCTATCGCGATCACGGACATCCAAAGGCAAGGATTGGACTCGATTTTGAACAGGCGGAGTGGGTAATGGATGTATTGCCTGAATTGGGAATTAATATCGATGAAGTAACGCAACAACTTGAAGACGATGGAGTTGAAAAATTCAACAAGCAATTTGATAAGATTATGTTAATTATTGGCAATACTCATTCAATGAAATAAATCAATTCATTCCACTATCAGAACAGCACATCATGGAAAACGAAAGTTTATATCCGAGGGTAACAAAAGAACTAGCCGATAAAAGAACGGCTTTGGCTCCCGAAGTTATGGAGGCTTGGAACCATTTCAGCAAAACAGTTTTTAAAGAGGGGGCGCTGCCCGAAAAAACAAAACAACTAATTGCCGTAGCCGTAGCGCATGTAACGCAATGCCCATATTGTATCCGGTCGCATACGAAGCAAGCGCTTAGGAAGGGGGCCAGTAAACAGGAAATTATGGAAGCGATTTGGGTGGCATCCGAGATGCGTGCCGGTGGCGCTTATGCTCATTCTGCCATAGCCGTTGATGAGATAGAGAAACAACAATAAAAGTTAATGCTAGTGGAGACCTATATTTTAAAAGTAAAGGCAGTTACACCTGTTACTCATAACGTGCTCAGGATAGTAACTGAAAAACCGCCGGAGTACAATTTTATATCTGGACAAGCTACAGAATTGAGTATCAATAAACCCGGATGGCAGGACGAAAAGAGACCGTTTACATTTACCTGTCTGCCGGAGAATGATTATTTGGAATTTACCATAAAAATCTATTCCTCCCACAAGGGGGTGACCAATGAATTGCTGAAATTGAATAAAGGTGACGAATTGATTATCAGGGACTCCTGGGGAGTTATAAATTATCTGGGCGAGGGAACTTTTATAGCTGGAGGCGCCGGAATTACCCCTTTTATTTCTATCCTCAGGAACCTTCATTCCCAAAATAAAATAGGAGGGAATAAACTTTTATTTGCGAACGATATAGAAGAAGATATCATTAACAAAGAAGAGTTTGAAAACATATTGGGTGACAATTTCATCAATATCCTGTCTCGGGGGAAATCGGATAAATATGAACACGGTTACATCACGGAAGATTTCCTTAAAACTAAAGTACCCGATTTTACCAAATATTTTTACTTATGTGGCCCGCCACCCATGATCGAAGCAGTAGAAAAGATCTTAATAAACCTCCATGTGGATCCAAAAGCAATAATAAAAGAAAAATGATTTTCTTAATTTATTGTATCATGCAAGCACGATTAACTGCCAAAAGAAATGGGAGAAATTAATATCAAGCGGATTTACGATGATCCGTCCGAAAATGACGGATACCGGATTTTGGTGGACAGGCTCTGGCCCCGCGGCGTTTCCAAAAAGAACGCAAATCTTAACGAGTGGAACAAGGAAATTGCTCCCTCAACGGAGCTGAGGAAATGGTTTGACCACAAGAAGGTGCGTTTTGATGAATTTGTACACCAGTATCATGAAGAGTTGAAGGGAAAGGAAGATGCATTGAATGAATTGCGGGCAAGAGCAAAAAATGAAACGGTTTGCCTATTGTACGGGGCAAAGGATCCTGAAATAAACCAGGCCGTCGTATTAAGAGATGTATTGCTACAGGTTGGTTGACCTCAGAAGGGCGTCTCGCCAAATCATTAATTTCTTCTTCGCACCAACTGATATCCCGATCTGAAAAAGTAGGCAAAGGGATAGACCAGCATGTGCATCAGCTTGGTGTAGGGGAAAATCATGAAAATAAGGAGTCCCGTGACTATGTGTATTTTATACTGTAAAGTGTGACTGGCCAGCAGTACACCTGCATCGGGTTGGAAAGTGATAACGGCTTGCGCCCATCTGCCCAGAGCGGCATATTGTTCGATGGGAGCAGCAGTAGTCCGCGCAATGGCACTCAGTCCCAACCCGGCTTCTATCAGTAATAAGATAAGGATAAAATAATCCTGGAAGTTGCTGTTGTATTTGATGCGGGGCGAGAAAAAACGCCGGGTTACCAAAACCGACATCCCCACGATGGCAACGGTTCCAAACACAGAACCCAGTATCATGGCAAATACCCGCTTGGTTTCAGTAGTCATCACCAGATGATAGAGCGATTCGGGTATGAACAGCGTGAAATGCCCTAAAAACACAAAGACGATACCAACATGAAAAAGATTGCTGCCCAGCCTAATTCTTTTATCTGCTAGTAACTGGGTGGATTCTGCCTGAACGGTTTTATTGGCCAGAATAAGCCGGGAGATAAGCCCAAACCAGAAAACCGCAAAGCTTATGTGTGGCAGATAAGTAAACAAAAGGTTGTTGAGGTAATTATCCATGGCTGTAAGTTTTTGGTTCTTCGTATTCGGCATCGAGGTCGAGTGGTTTTTGATTTTTAATCATTTCGCGGGTGACAGCTTGATCAGGGTCCTTTGCTGACAGGGAAATAATAGACTGAAAGAGAAAACTATAGTGATTCCTCTTTTTATTAAGCACCACATTAATTTTATCTAAAACAGTTACAGTCTCTCCCAGCAGTTCGGCTGATGCTGGTGCCGAAAGTGTGGAAAGAAACTCCAAAAACGCCGGTATATAGTCGGGAAGCTCCCTCCCGGTGAACTTCATCCCTTTCTCACCGTAAAACTCCAACAAGTTAACCATCGCCTGGCCACGATCTTTCGAGTCCGCCTTAATATGTTCAAAAAAATGCAGTGAAACACTCCTCGAATAGTCGAATAATTGAACATATTCTGCCTGCCAGTCGATGAGGTCGGTATTCATAAAATCTTTACAAAATTCTGCTATCCCGCGGATTTTATCCGCGGGCAACAATGCTTCCTCCAGCAATATTTCTTCAGCTTCGGGCAAAAATTTTTGCAGCTCACTATTTGGGTAAGAAAGCAAGAGCGATAATACCTTATAGGTTTTAATCATGATCAGATGCCTCCAAACAAGTTTTTAAATTCCACAAAATCAGGATCTTCTGCATCAGGATAGCCACCGGTCGATTGGAGTTCATAAGCATTTTTTGCCTCCTCCCTGTGGCTGGTAGGAATCACAAAGCGATCGCCATAATTGGCAATAGCCATCAGATGATACATTTTCTCTGTTTGTTCCGGGGTGAGACCGGTTCCTTCTAACACCATAGTATTGGTCTCTTTGTCAACGGATTTGCTTCTCATATAGGCTCGCATGGCCAGCATGCGTTTTAGCGCCTCTTTAATCGGCTTTTCATCACCTGCAGTAAACAGGTTAGCCAGATATTTATGCGAAATGCGCATATCATCAACATCCGGAAGGATGCCGTTCATGCCAATGATCTGACTGTTAACGGCCGATTGGACAGGAGACAGTGGGGGTACGTACCAAACCATTGGTAACGTGCGGTATTCGGGATGGAGTGGGAAAGCAACCTTCCATTCTATGGCCATCTTGTAAATGGGCGATGCTGCTGCAGCTTCCAAAACGCTTTGTGGAATGCCTTGCTTCCGGGCTTCGGATAATACTTCCGGGTTGCCCGGATCGAGAAAAAGCTTCAGATGATCTTCGTAAAGGTCCTTTTCATTGGGTGTTGCTGCGGCTTCCTTTATTTTGTCAGCATCGTAGAGCATCATCCCAATATATCTTATCCTTCCTACGCACGACTCGCTGCAGAGAGTTGATTCACCCGCTTCAATGCGCGGATAACAAAAAGTGCACTTCTCGGATCTATGAGTCTCCCAATTGAAATATACCTTTTTATAAGGACAGCCACTCACGCATTGGCGCCATCCGCGACAGCGATCCTGGTCGATAAGCACAATGCCATCCTCCTCACGCTTATAAATGGCCCCCGATGGACACACTGCCACGCAAGCCGGATTAAGACAATGCTCACAGATACGGGGCAGATACATGATAAACGAATTTTCAAACTCCCCGTAGATGTCTTTGGGCACATCTTTAAAGTTACTATCGCGGCTTCGACTTTTAAAATCGCCTCCAAGATCGTCCTCCCAGTTGGGCGTTTTTTCTATCTTTTCCATCAACTTGCCGGAAATGATTGAGTGCGGGCGTGCCGTAGGCGGGGTTTTAAACTTGGAGCCCTTGTGCAGTATAGAATAGTTAAACGTGAAAGGCTCATAGTATTCGTCGATGCCGGGCAGGGTCGGACTGGCAAAAATATTTTTCATGATGCCGATCTTGCTACCCATTTTAGGAATTAGCCTTTTCCCGTCCATTTTCCAGCCACCCTTCCACCTCTCCTGGTTCTCCCACTCATCGGGATAACCTATCCCGGGTTTGGTTTCCACGTTGTTAAACCACGCGTACTCCATGCCTTTGCGTGAGGTCCATACGTTTTTACAGGTTACTGAACAGGTGTGACAGCCGATACACTTGTCGAGGTTCATTACCATTGCTATTTGTGCGCGTATTTGCATGATGATCGGTTTTAAGATTCTTCGATGGGTTCATCTTTCCACTCAACTTTGTCAAGTTTGCGGATAATCACGAACTCATCACGGTTGGCACCAATGGTGCCATAATAATTAATGGTATAACTCAATTGTGCGTACCCGCCAATCATGTGAGTGGGCTTTAGGCAGAGCCTGGAAACGGAGTTGTGCACGCCTCCACGATGACCTGTTATCTGGCTCACCGGCATGTTCACCGTTCGTTCCTGATTATGATACATGAGAAGTGCACCACTTGGGATTCTTTGTGACACCACCAAACGTACAACCGTAGCTCCGTTTTGGTTAAACACCTCCACCCAGTCGTTGTCTTTCAGACCGATGCTCCCGGCATCGCCTTCGTTCATCCAGGCTACAGGGCCCCCGCGGCTTAGGGTAAGCATCATAAGATTATCCGACCATGTGGAGTGGATAGTCCATTTATTATGCGGGGTCAACATATTGATGATCATGTATTTGTCTTTATCTTTCAGTTTTTCCACCAGCCCAATGAGCGATTTGGTGTTGATGGGTGGTTTGTAGCAAACCAGGTTTTCACCGAAGGCAATCATCCAGGGATGATCCTGATAGAGCGATTGCCGGCCGGTGAGGGTACGCCAGGGGATCAGTTCATGTACATTGGTGTAGCCGGCATTGTAGGAAACTTTGTGGGACTCCACCCCGCTCCAGATAGGAGAGGTGATGATTTTTCGGGGTTGTTGAAGCAAATCCCTGAACCGGATCTTTTCATCTTCGCGTGCGGCAGCCAGATGAACGTGTTCGCGCCCGGTCATTTTCTCCAGTGCTTTCCAGGCCTTCACAGCAACTTTGCCATTGGTTTCAGGGGCAAGAGCCAAAATCATCTCGGCTGCATGAATATCGGTGTCAATATTTGCCAGGCCGTTCGTTTCACCCGGTTGCTCAGAGGTTTTGTTCAACTGCTTTAGGAGCTCCACCTCTTCACGGGTATCCCAACTGATACCCTTTCCGCCATTTCCCAGCTTTTCCATCAGAGGTCCTAGTGTGGTAAATCGCTGATAAGTTTCAGGATAATCGCGGGTCACCTCAATGATGTCCGGCATATTTTTGCCCGGTTTCAACTCCAGATCGTGCTCCTTCCAGTCCTGAGCGTAGGCAGTCTCCGAAATCTCCATGGGCGAATCGTGTTGCATGGGTAGCAGCACCACATCTTTTTCTTTTCCGAGATGACCCGGAGAGAGTTCGGAAAATTTCTTTGCCAGTCCTTTAAATGTATCCCAGTCAGTACGCGCCTCCCAAGCCGGATCCACCGCTTGCGAAAAGGGATGGATAAACGGATGCATATCAGTTGTGCTCAGGTCATTTTTTTCGTACCAGGTAGCTGCCGGTAATATGATATCGGAGTGAAGGGCGGAAGTTGACATTCTGAAGTCGAGGGTAACCAGCAGATCCAGTTTCCCTTCCGGGCCCTTATCGTGCCATTTTACTTCGAGGGGAAGTTGTTTGCCGCTTACTTTCAAATCATCTCCAAGGACACTGTTTTGAGCTCCCAGCAAATGTTTCATAAAATACTCCATCCCTTTGGCGCTTGATGCCAACAGATTAGACCGCCAGATAAACAGGTTCCGTGGAAAATTTTTGGGATTGTCAGGGTCTTCGGAAGCGATACTCAGTTCCCTATTCTTCAGCTTTTGGGTAATAAAGGTTTTGATATCTTTGCCTTCATCCCCGGCTTGTTTTGCCAGCGTAATTGGATTGTCGTTCAGTTGCGGGCTCGAGGGTAGCCAACCCATCCGCTCAGCCTTAACATTGCAATCGATCACCGACATTTTACTCCACTTATCTTTATCGGCCAATGGCGAGATCAATTCCGACAATCCAACTTTTTCATAGCGCCACTGACTGGTGTGCATGTAAAAATAGGATGTGGCGTTCATGTGGCGTGGCGGCCGGTTCCAGTCGAGGCCAAAAGCCAGAGGCAGCCAACCGGTTTGCGGACGCAGTTTCTCCTGCCCAACATAGTGAGACCAGCCTCCACCCGATTTTCCTATGCAGCCACAAAATACAAGCATATTAATAGCGCTGCGGTAAATCATATCTGTATGAAACCATTGATTCACCCCGCAACCAATGATGATCATAGATCTTCCTTCTGTTTTCTCGGCATTTTCGGCGAACTGGCGGGCGGTGGAAACAATCTGTGATGCCGGCACCCCTGTGATTTTTTCCTGCCAGGCAGGGGTATAGGGGGCATCTTCGGAATAGTCAGGAGAAGGGGAATCACCGTCAAGTCCATGGGAGAGACCATAATTGGCTATCATCAGATCGAATACCGTGCAATACAAAAAGGTCCCATCAGGTGATTTACGTACCGGTATTTTCCTGTTAATGATCTCCTCGTGCGAGGTGGCATTAAAATACTCATGCTTGTAATCATTACC
>JBBQOG010000100.1:0-9338 GCA_038330665.1 Bacteroidales bacterium | reverse complement strand
GATCGGAATGACGGCTCCATTCATGGTCATGGAAACCGACATTTTATTCAGGGGTATCGAATCGAACAAAACCTTCATGTCGAGAATAGAATCAATGGCCACCCCGGCCTTGCCCACATCACCCTCCACCCTGGGATGGTCGGAATCATATCCGCGGTGCGTGGCCAGGTCGAAGGCTACGGAAAGCCCCATCTGACCTGCTGCCAGGTTGCGACGATAAAATGCATTCGACTCCTCTGCCGTGGAAAAACCCGCATACTGGCGGATGGTCCATGGCTGCATCACGTACATCGTGGAATAGGGTCCGCGAAGATAGGGCGGCAATCCGGCTGCATAGTTCAGATGCTCCATATTTACCAGATCCTCAGCGCTATATTTTACCTTGACCGGAATTTGTTCCGGGGTCATCCAAGGTTTCGAAAAATCAGGTCTCATAACTTTTACTTCTTTAAGATGAGAGAATTAAACGTCGTTAAAGTCTCGAGTACATTGCTCCTGACATGAATAAAATGCGAAATGCCGGCAGCCTTTAGCTGTTCGAGGCTTTCCTTCGGAAAACCTGCAATGACCGGGATAGCCTTCGACCCGACCAATCGGGCAAAGGAGGCTCCGATCGTAGCATATTCATCATCCGAGGAACAGAGTACCACGATGTCGGCCTTGGCTTTCCAAGCGGCATCGAGTCCCTCTTCAATGGTCTCAAATCCGGGATTATCGGTTACCGTATATCCCGCGCATCCAAAGAAATTGCAGGCGAACGTGGCGCGGGCCTTGCGCATGGCCAGATGTCCGATGGTGAGCATGAAGGCAACCGGCTTTTTACCGGATCGCTCCGTGTCAAAACGAAGGGCTTCAAATTCCTCGGCTGCCCGGTATAAATTCAGGGGCTGTGCTTCGGCCAGATCGGTATCCATCACTTTTGAGCGGACTTTCTCCGGATCGGCTTTATCGAGCATTTCCTCTGCCGGATTCGGATACTGATTGGTTCCCAGAAGGATCTCCTTCCGTTGGGCAATATTCTGATCCCTTTCAATGGCTGCAGATACGATGGCGTCCTGAATCGTTCCCTCGTAGAAAGCAGCCGTATAACCGCCTGCTCCCTCAATCTCACTAAAAAGATTCCAGGCGGTTTCCGCCAGGGATGAAGTAATGGATTCTATATAATAGGATCCCTGCGCAGGATCCACGACTTTGTCAAAATAAGATTCTTCCTTCAGCAATATCTGTTGATTCCGGGCCAGTCGAACGGCAAAATCCGTCGGTTCCTCATACGCGGCATCAAAAGGCAGTACGGATAATGAATCCACTCCGGCCAGCACTGCAGACATGGCTTCGGTGGTGCTTCGGAGCAAATTTACATACGGATCATAAACCGTCTGGTTCCAGCGCGAAGTTTCGGCGTGGATATACATGGCCGGAACTTCCTCTGGTGTCAATCCATATTCCCCGACCAACCGGGACCAAAGCATCCGGGCTGCGCGGAATTTGGCAATTTCCAGGAAATAGTTGGATCCAACGGCAAAGTGAAAGGATATTTTGTCGGCTATCTTTTCAACCGGAATACCACGTTCAGAAAGTTCAGCCAGATATTCGCTGGCCTGTCCGAGGCTGTAAGCAAGCTCCTGGGCCGTGGTAGCACCCGCCTGATGGAAATTTCTACCATGGATCCCCAAAATCCGGAGTCCCGGGAACATTTCGGCATCCTGCATCCACTTAGCCAGTTCCGTATATTCCTCTTCCTCCTCAAATTAAAAGGAGCCATACAAACTGAAATCTCCAAGCATATCCCATTCGCAGGATCCTTTAATTTTCAGTGGATCCACCTTTCCACTCGCAGCCATTTCACGAAGAACCGCCAATATCTGAGCGGGTTCGGAACCTTCAAAGCTGAATTCGACCTCCTCAAGGGGTAGATCCTTCAAAAGTTGAGATACCTCTTCCGCAGTCAGTGGCTCCTCAAACAGGAAGCCGATAGCTTGTACGCCCATGCTGATCAGGTAAAGAGCCCTTTCGCCGGCTTGAAGCGGATCGGCCACCCGGATATCCTGCCGGATCAGCCAGGAATTCCCCTGACCGGGATTGGACCGGTCGAAGGAAAATTTCATCGGGTTAAATTCACTGTTTACTAACTGGTCAAGGTCTTCCGACCGGTAATAGGGCTTCACTTGAATACCAGCCGGACTGGTCCAGATCAGTTTCTTCGCGTAATCAGCTCCTTTAAGGTCTTTTTGGATCACTTGTTCCCATTCTGGAGTGGAAACGGGAGGAAATTCGGTGAAGAGTTTCCCTGTTTTATCATCCTGCATCATAGTCAATCATCTTTAGGATTCAGGTGCAAAGGTAGAGGTTAATCCGAGACGGAAAATGGGAGGGAAAGTGACTTTTATCAGGGGGGCGAATTTGGCTCGGTTCAGGGGATCGGACGGTTTCGAAAATAGATTTCTTCTCTGTGCCTCTGTGATCCCTGTGTAAAAATCTTTGACACACGGCCCACTGAGGCACAGAGAAAAAGGTTTCAGGAGTTGAGTTTAGGGGGTTTAGGGGGTTTTTGTTTACTTTATGCTGTATTTAATCCGAGAACCATGAAAAGGCAAATTAGAACTCTGGCATTTTTTACCTTGATAATTGTGTGCGGATTTTCCTGCAATACCGCGACACCTGGCGATCTTTCGAAAAACAGCATTATTCCGCGTCCGGTTTCGGTTACCGCGGCAGCAGAATCTTTTAGGCTGACCGGTAAAACCATCATTTATGTACAACCCGGACAGGAGGATTCGAAGGCGGTTGCACAATTTCTGGCCGATCGGTTGAACCCTGCCACCGGAATGAATCTTCAGGTTAAGGAAACCATGAATGATCCGGGTCGGGGGACTATTTTTATCGTAATGAATGAGGAGAATCCCTCCTTGGGGTTGGAAGGATATGATATGAAGATCTCCAATAAGCAGATCCGGATTTTGGCGAATAAGCCTGCCGGATTGTTTTATGCTGTGCAGACTCTTCTTCAAATCCTCCCGGCAAAAATTGAATCTGGCACTGTTGAGGAGGGGCCCTGGTTGATTCCGGGTGGAACGATCCGGGATTATCCGGACTATGCCTACCGTGGGATGATGCTGGATGTTGCGCGGCACTTTTTTAATTCTGATGAGGTAAAGACCCTGATCGACCTGATGGCCCGGTATAAACTCAATCAATTGCATTTGCATCTGGCTGATGACCAGGGCTGGCGAATCGAGATTAAATCCTGGCCGAATCTTACTGTTCATGGCGGAAGCACCCAGGTTGGCGGTGGCCCGGGCGGGTTTTATACACAGGAAGAGTACGCCAGTATTGTGAAATATGCACAGAACCGCTTTATTGCGATTATCCCGGAAATCGACATGCCCGGACATACCAACGCTGCGCTGGCCTCCTATGCCGACCTGAACTGTAGTGGCAAATCCACCCCACTGTATACCGGTACGGATGTTGGATTCAGCACTTTATGCACATCAAAGGAGATCACTTATCAATTTATCAGTGATGTTTTCCGTGAGCTGGCCGGACTCACACCCGGCTCGTACATTCATATTGGTGGAGATGAATCGCATGTGACCAAAATGGAGGATTATATTCCCTTTATAAACCGGGTGCAGGAAATCGTTGAAATGCAAGGAAAGAAAACCATGGGATGGGATGATATTGCTGCTGCAACCTTAAAGCCCGGCACCCTCACGCAACACTGGGCCCGGATTGAGAATGCAAAAAAGGCGATTGCGCAGGGCGCGCGGTTGATTCTTTCACCGGCCAGCAAGGCCTATCTGGATATGAAATATAATTCAACCACCACGTTGGGTCTCAAGTGGGCCGGTTATATCGAGGTGGATACCGCTTATACCTGGAATCCGGAAACCCTGATTCCGGGGGTGTCAAGAAAAGATATTCTGGGAATTGAAGCGGCACTCTGGAGCGAAACGGTCACCAATCTGGATGAAATTGAATTTATGGTGTTTCCTCGTTTGCCCGGTTACGCTGAAATCGGCTGGACCCCTTCAAACCTGAGGTCGTGGGAAGAATATAAAGTAAGGCTGGCAGATCATGGCAAGCGGTTTGAGGCTTTGGGAATTAACTTTTACCGGTCGGCGAAGGTGAAGTGGTAAGGGAAGGGGTCCCCGCTTGCGCATTCGCGGTGAGGAAAGCGATCCCGGCATTCGCCGGATGACAACTCTAAGGAGGGTAATTCGCTTTCTTTTTATTTTCTTTGCACCTTAATATCAAAAAATCACCTTATGAAAATTGAGAAGAACAAGGCTGTTCAGATTCACTATACCCTTAAGGATGACCAAGGTGAAATCTTGGACAGTTCATCGGAACAGGGTCCGCTGCCTTATATCCACGGTGTTGGAGCGTTGATTCCCGGATTGGAAAAAGAACTGCTCGGGAAGCAGGCCGGTGATAAATTCACTGCCGTTATTGCGCCTGCCGAAGGGTATGGCGAATATGACAAGGACCAGATCTTTGAAGTTCCGGCAGATGGATTTGACGGGGACGACGAGTTGGAATTAGGCATGCAGGTCCAGCTGGATAGCGAGAACGGTCCGGCGGTGGCGACCGTTACCAATATTGAAGGTGACGTGGTAACCCTGGATCTGAACCATCCACTGGCGGGTGTAAGTTTGCACTTCGACGTGGAAGTAGTAGCGGTACGCGATGCCACCAAACAGGAGCTCGAGCACGGTCATGTGCACACTCCCGGGCATCATCATCACTAGAGGAAGTGACGAGCGACAAGTGACGAGTGATGCAGTTTTACACCATCTTCTTCGGATCCACCCAAAGAGTAAATTCTTCATCAGTGACATAACCCAGTTTCATTGCGGCCTGTCGCAGTGATAATCCTTCCTTGTGCGCTTTTTTGGCGATCTCGGCTGATTTCTCATATCCGATATGGGTATTCAGTGCGGTTACCAGCATGAGGGAATTCTCGAGATGGCGGTTGATTACCGGGTAGTTCGGCTCGATACCGATCGCACAATTATCATTGAATGATACGCATGCATCTCCCAGTAACCGGGCTGAAGTAAGGAAGTTTGCTATGATCACCGGCTTGAACACGTTCAGTTCGAAATGTCCAAGCATGCCTCCCACGCCGATCGCCACATCATTCCCCATGATCTGAGCACAAACCATGGTGAGCGCTTCAACCTGAGTAGGATTGACCTTGCCGGGCATGATCGAGGATCCCGGTTCATTTTCGGGAATGGCGATCTCACCGATCCCGCTGCGTGGACCGGAGGAGAGTACCCGAATGTCGTTGGCAATCTTCATAAAGCTCACGGCCAGCATTTTGAGTGCGCCGTGCGACTCCACAATGGCATCGTGAGCGGCCAGAGATTCGAATTTGTTTTCGGCTGATACAAACGGATACCCGGTGAGTTCGGCAATTTTGGCAGCCACTTTTACGGCATATCCTTTCGGTGCGTTGATACCAGTGCCCACTGCGGTTCCTCCCAATGCCAGCTCGCTCAGGTGAGCCAGCGAATTACGCAGGGCTCTCAATCCATGATCGATCTGCGAAACATATCCGGAGAATTCCTGACCGAGGGTCAGCGGCGTGGCGTCCATAAAATGCGTACGACCGATCTTAACCACCTCCATAAAGGCTTTCGATTTGACATCCAAGGTATTGCGAAGAAGTTCAATGCCCGGAATGGTGGTTTCGATCAGAATTTTATAGGCGGCAATATGCATGGCTGTCGGAAAGGTATCGTTCGATGATTGTGATTTATTCACATCATCGTTGGGGTGGACTAATCGAGTACCTTCACCGAGTTTATTTCCGAGGATCACATGTGAGCGGTTGGCAATCACTTCATTCAGGTTCATGTTCGATTGCGTTCCGGAACCCGTTTGCCAGATCACCAGTGGAAACTGATCGTTGTGTTTGCCTGCAAGGATTTCCTCACAAACCTCACCAATCACACTGGCCTTTTCCTCTGTGAGTACACCGAGGTCCTGATTGGTCAATGCTGCCGCCTTTTTCAAATAGGCAAATGCCATAATGATTTCGCGCGGCATGGACCCGGGTTCCCCGATCTTAAAATTATTGATTGAGCGCTGCGTTTGAGCTCCCCAATACTTATCGGCCGGTACTTCAACCGTGCCCATCGTGTCTTTTTCAATCCTGAAATCCATAAGATAATATGCTAATGAGTTAATTTGCTAATTTGCTAATGAGATAATGTGTTGATTGTAAGAAATTCAATGAATTTCATAATTATCTAATTACCAGCATTATTAATGAATAATTTCTTTATAAATATAAAAAGAAAAAATCACCCTCTACACTCGCTTCTTCAAATTAGCAAATTAGCATATTAACCAATCAGCACATCACAGCACTTTGCCGAACTCCATTAAGAAGGCCTTGATAAAGCCATTGATTTCCCCGTCGAGCACTGCCTGCGGGTTGCTGGTTTCGTAACCGGTGCGAAGGTCCTTGACCATTTTATAGGGATGCAGTACGTAGGAGCGAATCTGCGATCCCCACTCGATCTTCTTCTTGGTGGCCTCCACTTTCTGCTGCGCCTCCATCCGTTTGCGGAGTTCAATGGCATACAATTCCGATTTCAAAAGGCGTATGGCATTCTCCTTGTTTTGAAGCTGGCTGCGCGATTCGCTGTTTTCAATAATGATGCCTGATGGCCCGTGTTTCAGCCGCACCGCCGTCTCCACTTTATTGACGTTCTGACCGCCGGCCCCACCGGAACGGTAGGTATCCCATTCAATATCTGCCGGATTAACCTCGATTTCGATGGTATCATCAATGGCAGGTGATACAAAAACGGAGGCAAAAGTAGTATGGCGCTTATTGTTGGAATCGTATGGTGAAAGTCGCACCAGACGGTGAACACCGTTCTCGGCTTTCAAATATCCATAAGCATATTCGCCTATAAATTCCAGCGTAACCGATTTGACACCAGCCTCATCGCCGGCCTGAAAATCAATTTCCTTCACTTTGTAACCGTTGAGTTCACCCCAGCGGATATACATCCTCATCAACATGCCGCACCAATCAAGACTCTCGGTACCACCCGCCCCTGAGTTTATCTTCATGATTGCACCCAGGATATCCTCCTCTTTCCGGAGCATATTGCGGGTCTCGAGTTCTTCGATAAGCGTCTCTGTATCTGAATTTTGCTTATCAACATCCTCTTCGGATGCCTCGCCCTCTTTATAGAAATCGAACAACACCTGGAGATCGCCAATGGCCGAAACCACCTGATCGTAGGATTTGATCCAGCTCAAAAGCGCCCGGATCTGTTTCATGTGTTTTTCGGCTTCCTTAGGATTGTCCCAGAAACCGGCAAACTGCGATTTCTCTTCCGCCTCCTTTAACTGAATCTTCTTGTTATCGACGTCAAAGGAACCTCCTGAGCGCTTCCCCGCGCTCTACCATCTCTTTCACCTGATCGAGGGTAATCATGTTTTCTTTTTTTTACAAAAGTACCATTTAAGATAATAGGCTAATTTGTTAATTTGCTAATGTGCTAATTTAAGAGAGCATTTTTAAGATGGGTTGAGAATTATGCCTAATTTCATTGGCAAATTAACCCATTAGATCGTATGTTTGAAAAGAGCATAGGTCTTCCTCAAGAGAGAAGACTAAATTTAAGTGACTAAAAAAAAGTTAAACTTAATCTGAAGACCTATGCAAGCACAAAGTAAGAAACTAGATTTTACCGGACAAAACTTTTTTTGCGGTATTGACATGCATCGGAAAAGTTGGGCAGTTACCATCGAAACGGAAGATGTCGCCATGCGGACATTTGTGCAGGATGCAGATCCTGAAACACTCATCCGTCATCTGAGGAGTAATTTTCCCGGAGCCCATATAACTGCCGGTTATGAGGCTGGCTATTTTGGTTTTTGGGCCCAGCGCAAGTTAACGGAATCGGGCATCGAATGCCTGGTAATCAACCCTGCGGATATTCCGACAACTCACAAAGAGAAGGATCAGAAGCGGGATCCCAGCGACAGCCGGAAAATTGCAAGAGCCATTCACAACAAAGCGGTTCATGCCATCTGGGTACCACCGGTGTCCGTTCAGGAAGACCGGCAGTTCATGAGAACCCGAAAAATGCTGGCGAAAGATCTGACTCGGAACAAGAACCGGATCAAGGCCCTGCTTCAGCTTAATGGCATTCAATATCCGGAAACATTTAAAAATAGCGGAAGCCATTGGTCCCGAAGGTTTATCAAGTGGCTGGAAGGAATCCGCCTGACGGAAGAAACCGGAACAGAATCCTTGCAATCCCTGCTCAGGACCTTACTCTTCCTCCGTTCTGAACTGCTGGTCATATCCCGGAGGATCAGAAAACTGGCTCAGTGTGATCGGTACAAATCTAAGTATGGTCGGCTAATCGAAATACCGGGAATCGGGATGATCGTGGCCATGACTCTCCTGACTGAAATCGGCGATATCAAACGGTTCCGGAATGCCGAACACTTGCGGTCTTACCTGGGTCTTATTCCCACCGCTCACGACAGTGGAGAAAAAGAGCATTCCGGGCGGATCACCAATCGGGCGAACCAGCAATTAAGAGCGCTGCTGGTGGAAGCCACCTGGAGCGCGATCCGAACTGATTCCGGTTACCTTCACACATATCGCCAGTACAAGCATCGAATGAAGGAGAATCATGCGCTGATACGGACGGCCAAAAAGTTGGTCAATCATATCTATTATGCACTCAAAATGGAAAAGAACTAGTTGATAGTGATTTTGTTAAAAGATAACTCTAATTTTATATGTCAAACTTTTTAGAGAGAGACCGTTAAATTTGCTTGCAGCTCCCTTGGGATGACTGCTCTATCCATTAGATTACGGCTCTCTCTTTTTTCGTTAAACGCGATCTTGCAGCTCTTCGAAGAAAGATGACTGCTCATAGAAGACTACAGAAAAATTAGTGTTATCCTGTTGAAATATTGATAACTATCATAATATCAATATATATGGATATAGTTATCAACATTCCAACAGTACATCATCATCAGTATTGAGATAAAATTTAGAAATAGAACAAAAAAAAGAAAGCCTAAATTTGGTTTTCAACATAGAAGCAAATTAACCCATTATCAAATTAAATTGTTGAAAACCGGTCTCGATAACCTCCTGATAAATCGCGAAGTACAGAATTTGGTGCGAGGCAAAATTGCGTGCCTCGGCCATGCGGCATCGGTTTCGTGGCGGATGGAGAATGGGTTGGATGAGCTGGCAGGGTTGTTCGGGCAACGGGTGGTAAAGGCATTCGGGCCGCAACACGGGTTCGGATCGGTGGTACAGGATAATATGATCGAAA
>JBBQOG010000099.1:0-9366 GCA_038330665.1 Bacteroidales bacterium | reverse complement strand
GCTTGATCCTCGAATTCGGATTGGATAAGATTCGCCGCAATAAAGGGATCCAGCTGAGCGGAGGAGAACGCCGGCGATGCGAAATTGCCCGGGCCCTTGCACTCAAACCCATGTTCATTCTGCTGGATGAACCATTTGCCGGCGTCGATCCCATTGCCGTGGAGGACATTCAGTCCATCGTTTCCCAACTGAAAAAGAAAAATATCGGTGTTATAATCACCGATCATAACGTGCATGAAACGCTATCCATAACTGATCGGGCCTACCTCTTGTTCGAAGGAAGCATACTAAAATCGGGAACTGCCGAGGAACTATCTCAGGATGAACAGGTAAGAAAAGTCTACCTCGGTCAGAACTTTGAACTGAGAAGGTAGTTCCATTCATCAAACAGATATGGATCTTTTTTTAAAAAAACACTATCTTTGCCCCACTTTTGCGGGTGTGTCGAAATTGGTAGACGAGCCAGACTTAGGATCTGGTGCCGAAAGGCGTGAGGGTTCGAGTCCCCCCATCCGTACAACCATTTTTACTTATCGTTTTTTTTACCGTTTACATATGAATATCAGCAGAGAGAATACCGATGAACTGAATGCCGTGATCCGGATCCTCATTGAGCCGGAAGATTATCAGCCAAAAGTCGATAGCTCACTTTTGGAGTATCGCAAAAAAGCACGTATCGATGGCTTCAGGCCCGGTAAGGTTCCACCAGGGCTCGTTAAAAAAATGTATGGCAAATCCATTCAGGCCGATGAGATTCAGCGACTCCTGACCGAGACCCTGAATAATTATATCCATGAAAATCAATTGAAAGTTCTGGGCGAACCCCTGCCGAATGAAAATTCGCCTGCAATCGACTGGGATAGCAATGGTATTTATGATTTCCAATTCGATATTGCCATGGCACCGGAAATCAATCTGGAAATCACCGATAAAAATAAAATCAACAGCTACGTCATTTCCGTGACTCCGGAAATGATCGATAAACAGATCGAAGATTATACCCGCCGGTTCGGATCCCTTCAGCCTGCCGAAACCATTTCGGAAGAGGATGTGGTCAAAGGCGACTTGTGTGAACTGAGTGACCAGGACCATTCCCATACGCATGAGCATGGCGAGGATGAACAGGAACACCACCATCCCGTTCACTCGCACGACACTTTGATATACGTAAAAACCATCGGTGACGAAGCCATTAAATCTCAGTTCATGGGGTTGAAGGCCGGAGAAAAACTGGTATTTAATCCCAATGCCGCTTTCCCCAACGAAACCGACCGGGCCAGCTTATTAAAGGTCAGTAAGGAAGAACTAGCCGGTATCGATACCGATTTTGAATTTACCGTTTCCGAGGTTTCCCGTTTTAGCGCGGCCGAAATCAACCAGGATATGTTCGACAAAGCCTTTGGGGAGGGAGAAATCACCTCAGAGGAAGCTTTCCGCACCCGCATCGAAGAAGATCTCGCCCGCCAGTTGTCGCGCGACAGCCAGTATAAATTTCACCTGGATGTACGCGAAAAACTGATCAATGAAACCGAAGTTCCACTTCCGGAAGAATTCCTGAAAAGATGGATGCTTCTGACCTCGAAAGACGAAAGTCTTACGAAGGAACAGCTGGATACTGATTTTCCGAAGTTCGCCATCGACCTGAAATGGAGAATGATCAAGAACAAATTCATCGGAGAGCAGAAAATCGAAGCCTCTGAAGATGAAATCCGGGAACAGGCCATCTGGGCTGCACAGTCCCGGTACTATCAATATGGTTTATATGATGCACCTCCGGAACAACTTTTCCGGCTTGCCGATGTTTTATTGAAAAATGAAGAGGAAAAGAACCGGATTGCCGATGTGATTCTTGAAAATAAGGTCATCGAATTTCTGAAAACCCTTTTCGGAATCGTTGAACAAAATGTCAGCGTGGAAGAATTTAACAAATTGATGGATGAAAACAAAAAATGAATTCAGTAAATATGCCCTCGGACACTTGGGCATCAGCAGTTTGAGCCTGGACAGGTACCAATCCTTATATAATTATTATGTATCTCCGACCATTATTGAGGAACGTCAGCTGAACGTGGCCCAGATGGACGTATTTTCGAGATTGATGATGGACCGTATCATTTTCCTGGGGACCCCAATCGACGATGATGTGGCCAATATCATACAGGGACAGCTTCTGTTCCTCGAATCAGCCGATCCGAAAAAGGACATTATCATTTATTTTAATACTCCGGGTGGAATGGTTCATTCCGGGCTGGGTATCTATGACACCATGCAATATATCAGTCCAGATATCACCACCATTTGCACCGGTATGGCAGCATCCATGGGAGCGGTCCTGCTGGCAGGCGGATCCAAAGGCAAGCGTTCCGCACTGAAACATTCCCGGGTCATGATTCATCAGCCACTGGGCGGCGCTCAGGGTCAGGCTTCTGATATCGAGATTCAGGTGAAGGAATTACAGAAACTAAAAAAAGAACTGTACGACATCCTGGCTTACCATACCGGCAACTCTTACAAAAAAATCGAAAAGGATTCCGACCGCAACTTCTGGATGACCGCCGATGAGGCCAAGGAATATGGTATGATTGATGAGGTAATGGTTCGTACTGCAAAAAAATAAATTTTGGCACGATCAACTTCAGGAAAATCGGACAACTGTTCCTTTTGTGGCAGGCCCAAGGAAGATGTGAATCTTTTAATCGCCGGGGTTTCGGGACACATTTGTGATGCTTGTATAGAGCAGGCCCATACCATCGTTAAAGAGGAACTAAAACCGGCTGATAAACCTTTCAGCATCAATGATATCGAGGTTAAAACACCGTTTGAGATCAAGAAATTCCTGGATCAGTATGTGATTGGCCAGGAAGATGCCAAAAAAGTTCTGTCGGTAGCGGTTTATAACCATTATAAGCGGCTGGGCCAGGTCGATACCCGTAATGAAGTTGAAATTGAAAAGTCTAATATCATCCTGGTGGGAGAAACCGGAACCGGAAAAACATTGCTGGCTAAAACGATTGCCAGAATGCTCCATGTTCCTTTCACCATTGTGGATGCCACGGTACTCACCGAAGCCGGTTATGTTGGGGAAGATATTGAAAGCTTACTCACCCGGCTATTGCAGTCGGCTGATTATGATGTTAAAGCAGCTGAAAGAGGAATTGTATTCATCGACGAGATTGATAAAATTGCTCGCAAAAGCGATAACCCCTCCATTACCCGTGATGTATCCGGCGAAGGGGTCCAGCAAGGGCTGCTGAAACTGCTGGAAGGGGCCATCGTGAATGTGCCCCCGCAAGGCGGACGTAAGCATCCGGAGCAAAAAATGATTCCGGTGGATACCAAGCACATCCTGTTCATTGCAGGAGGGGCCTTTGACGGGATCGAACGAAAGATAGCCCAGCGATTAAATACCAAGGTGATCGGTTACGGCGCACAAAAAAAGGCTGATGAGATCGACCGGAGCAACCTGATCCAGTATGTAGCCCCGCAGGACCTCAAAGCATTCGGGATGATCCCGGAGATTGTTGGCCGGCTGCCGATCATCGCACATCTTAATCCGCTCGACCGCGATGCCCTGCGGCAAATCCTCACCGAACCCAAAAATTCGATCATCAAGCAGTATACCAAGCTCTTCCAGATGGATCAGGTAAAAATAACCTTTGATCCCGATGTGCTCGACTATATTGTTTCACTGTCTCTCGAATTTAAACTGGGAGCCCGCGGATTACGGTCGATATGTGAATCCATCATGATCGATGTGATGTTTGAATCCCCTACTAACAAGAAGCCAAACATCCGGATTACCAAGACCCTGGCCGAACAAAAAATATCCAAAATTACGGCTAACCGACTGAAAGCCGGTTAATTGACCCTTTCGTATATCAGAAAAGTATACCCGGGTTCATGTTCGGGATGGGGTTCGCGAAAAATTTCTTTCCATTCGGCAGGACTCAACTCCGGAAACCATACATCCGCTTCAAAATCACGGTCAACCACTGTCAGATAAACCTTCCGTGCAATCGGAAGAAACTGCCGGTATACCATTCCCCCCCCGATAATGAAATTCTCCTGACCGGAGTCCATCAGTCCGAGCGCCTCTTCAAGAGAGGGAACACAGGTGGTACCTGGAAAACAATCTTCCGGAACATCCGTGATCACTATATTTTTCCTGCCGGGCAATGGCTTGATTGGCAATGACTCCCAGGTTCTTCTGCCCATGATTACCGGGTGTCCGGAAGTATGCCGCTTAAACCATTTAAAATCCTCAGGAATATGCCAGAGCAATTTATTATTTATCCCGATGGCCCCATTCCGGGCCACCGCCACTATAATCGATATGGGTTTTCCCACGGGGATTGTCATGCAGAAATCTCAGCTTTAATATGTGGATCCGGGTAATATCCGGTCAGTTCAAAATCACTGTATTCAAAATCCAGTACCCGCTTCTTTTCGGGATTCAGCGTAAGGACCGGTAATTCCCTGGGTTCCCGTTCAAGTTGGGTACGGGCCTGTTCCAGATGGTTCAGATATAAATGCGCATCGCCCAGGGTATGAATGAATTCGTAGGGAATCAGCCCGGTTTCGCGGGCCACCATCATCAGCAGAATGCTGTAGGAGGCAATATTAAAGGGTACCCCGAGAAATATATCCGCGCTTCGCTGGTACAGCTGACAGGAAAGGCGTCCCTCGGCCACATAAAACTGAAAGAGTATGTGACAGGGAGGCAGGTTCATATTGGTCAGGTCGGCCACATTCCAGGCACTCACAAGATGCCGGCGGGAGTCAGGATTCTGCTTTATCGAATTGATCACGTTGGTAATCTGATCGATAGATTCGCCCTTATACCCGGGCCATGACCTCCACTGATATCCGTAGATATGCCCCAGTTCCCCCTCCACATCAGCCCATTCATTCCATATTTTCACCCCGTTTTCAGTTAGATACCGCGTATTGGTCTCCCCACGCAGAAACCAGAGTAATTCATAAAGTATCGATTTAAGGTGAAGCTTTTTCGTGGTGAGCAGGGGAAACCCCTCCTCCAGATTGAACCGCATCTGGTACCCGAAAGTACTGAGCGTTCCGGTACCTGTTCGATCCTCCTTACGAATCCCGCTGTTCAGGGTATGCTCGAGTAAGGTCAGGTATTGTTTCATCTTTTTAAAAAATTCCGCCCATGCGACGGGTTATTTTACCCGGTCCTCACGCCGCTTTATTTCATCGCGTATCTGCGAAGCCGTTTCGTAATCTTCATTAATGATGGCCTGGTCAAGGAACGCCTCCAGCTCAATCATCGATTTGGTGCGAATATCATCGGAAGGCTCCTCTGTGAAATCATCCTCGTCCCCCTTACCCTCTTCTGTCTTATCCTCCAGGATAATCCCGGCTTTTTCCAGGATTTCTTCCGTGGTAAAAATCGGACACTTGAAGCGCAATGCCAAAGCCACCGCATCTGAGGTGCGCGAATCCAGATGAATGGTTTCACCCTCCTGCGAAAAGGTAAGCTCGGAGAAAAAAATTCCTTCTTCCAGTTTATTGATCAGGACCTCCACCAGCTCCACGCCATATGCCCTGGAAAAGCTGACAAAAAGATCGTGTGTGAGCGGCCTTGGCGGTTTAAGTTCTTCCAGATGAAGGGCAATTGCCTGGGCCTCAAAAGCTCCGATCATAATCGGGATTCTCTTTTTCCCTGACTCCTCGGCCAGAATTAAAGCGTAACTACCGGTCTGCGTCTGACTGAAAGTCAAGCCCATAACCCGTAATTTCACTCTGCTGCCCATGATTTTTGATTTTCCGTAAATGTATCAAATAAATATAAATCGATCACTTTGCATAATAGGAATATCTTTTCTACCTTTGCAGACCCAAATGATATTTGTAATTATATAAATACGTCATGTACGCAATAGTTGACATAGCCGGACAGCAGTTCAAGGTCGCAAAAGACCAGAAGGTATTCGTTCACAGGTTGGACGCAGCCGAAGGAACTGACATGGAGTTTGCAAAAGTTTTGCTAATTAATAATGAAGGCAAGATTCAGGTCGGAAATCCGGTTGTGGAAGGCGCCAAAATCGCAGCAAAAGTTCTCGCTCACTTAAGAGGTGATAAAGTTCTCGTTTTCAAAAAGAAACGCAGAAAAGGGTATCAGAAACTGAACGGTCACCGTCAGAATTTCACCCAAATACAAATTCAGGACATCATTCTTGGTTAATCTATAATACTCAGGATTATGGCACATAAGAAAGCATCAGGTAGCTCCCGTAACGGACGTGAATCAGAAAGCAAACGACTGGGAGTAAAAATTTACGGTGGCCAGGTGGCAAAAGCCGGCAACATCATTATCCGCCAGCGCGGAACCCAGCACCATCCGGGTCTGAACGTAGGCATGGGCAGAGACCATACCTTGTTTGCCCTTGAAGATGGCACCGTGACCTTCCAACGCAAAAGAAATGACCGCTCATACGTTTCTGTTCTTCCCGAATCGAACGAATAGGCGTTACCCGTCTTAACCAGAGATCTCCTGAATTATCCCGGTAACGGTTTAGTTCAGGAGATTTCTTATTTTAGCACCTCGTATTTCTACCGATAATCAACTCTATATGCTCCCCCTAAAACTCATTCAGGAACAAAGTGGTTTTATCATCGAAAGATTGAAGATCAAGAACTTTGATGCCACACAAATCATAGGCTCCATCCTTTCGGCCGACGAAAAGCGTCGCACACTGCAAACCCGTATCGATATGCAGCAGTCAGACCTGAATAATCTGGCCCGGGAGATCGGGCAGCTTTACAAGGTAGGTAAAAGCCAGGAGGCTGAGCTGGCCAAAAACAGAACTTTTGAGATCAAGGAAGATAACCGTTTGCTCAAAGAGGAACATACCGCACTGGAACAGCAGCTGCAGGACCTGGTGGTACAGCTCCCCAACCTGCCGCATGAGCTGGTTCCGGCCGGACGAACAGCCGACGACAATCTGCTGATCCGCACCGGGGGTGTGATTCCGGAACCGGATCCCGACCGGAAACCGCACTGGGACCTGCTTGCCGGTACAGGCCTGATTGATTTCGAACTGGGCGTTAAGCTTACCGGTGCCGGTTTTCCAGTATACCAGCGCGAAGCAGCCCGCCTGCAAAGGGCACTCATTAATTTCTTCCTCGACCAGGGGTTGAAGGCCGGATTTACGGAAGTGCAACCGCCCATCATGGTTAACGAGGATTCCGCCTACGGAACCGGCCAGCTCCCCGACAAAGAGGCCCAGATGTACCGGTCGGAAGCGGATGGATTATACCTGATCCCTACCGCAGAAGTCCCTGTGACCAATATTTTCCGCGATGAAATTCTTTCCTCCGATCAGCTACCGGTAAAATATATGGCCTATACCCCCTGCTTCCGACGCGAAGCCGGATCCTGGGGAAGCCATGTGCGCGGGCTCAACCGATTGCATCAGTTTGATAAGGTGGAAATTGTACAGGTCCGCCATCCGGATAACTCCTATGAGGGCCTCGAGGAAATGGTCAACTACGTGGAATCACTGGTAAACCTGCTTGGTCTCCCCTACCGGATCATCCGGCTGTGCGGTGGCGATATGAGTTTCACCTCTGCCATGACCTACGACTTTGAAGTTTATGCCGCCGGTCAGGGGCGCTGGCTGGAAGTGTCATCCGTTTCCAACTTCGAATCCTTCCAGGCCAACCGACTGAAACTCCGATTCCGGGATAAAGGGGATAAAAAAACGCGACTGGCCCATACCCTTAATGGCAGTGCACTCGCGCTGCCAAGGATCGTGGCCGGCTTGCTCGAGAATTACCAGCATGGCAATGAAATTCTGATGCCTGAAGTCCTGATTCCCTATACCGGTTTCGACCGGATACGGCTATGAAACGCCTTCTCATAGGCTTCATTCTGTTACTGGGACTGCAGTCGGCATGGTCGCAAAACAGCACCTCACCCCTGGCATGGGAATACTATGCCCGGCGGGAGTTCGATAAAGCCGCTCCACTGTTCCTGAAAATGTATGAGGAGAACCAGATTTCCACCTACCTCTATAATTACATCAATTGCCTGATACAGACCAAGGATTACGACACGGCCATCAAGGCAGTCAAAAAAGCCATTCGCCAAACCGGAGATGTAAACCTCAATATCGAATTGGGCAATGTGTATGAAATCTCAGGAGATTCAAAGCGCGCCGAAGAGGCCTTCCAGGTACCCCTCAAAAACTTTCCACAATCTGCAGCCGGAATCATAAATCTGGGGAACACCTATTCTTCCTTTGCCCAGTACACCTATTCTGCCATGGTTTTCGAGCTCGGCAGGAAAGTTCTCGGAAATCCGAACGACTTCCGCATGGAATTGGCTAATGTTTACTATGCGCAGCGCAGGTTTCCCCAAATGCTCGAGGAGTATTTTAATCTGATCCTGACCGATCCGAAGTACGTACAAACCGTGCAGATGATGATCCAGAACGCGCTGAACATCGATATTGACCAGAACCTTCTGCAGCTCACGCACGACAAAACCTACGCATTTATTCAGCAATGGCCGGGATTACCCGCTTTCAGCGAAATGCTGGTATGGGTATTGTCTGCTGAAAAAAAATTCTCCGAGGCAGTTGATGCAGCCATTGCCATGGATCGACGCAATCAGGCTCCACCCGAAAAGGTTTTGCAACTGGCCCGTACCGCCTCCGATGCAGGAAACCCGGATGCCGCCATTACCGCATACCAGTACCTGATTTCAAGAGGGATGGAAGGACCCGGCCGCCAGGCGATCTATAATCTGGCCCGGACAGAGTATCTGATGACCCGCTCCGGCAAACTCAATAACTCCCCGGGAACAAAGCCGGAAGTATGGTTATCGCTTGCCGAAGATTTTCGCAGAACCCTCGATGAATTGGGGAAAGAGCGAACAACAGACCCCCTCTATATCGAACTGGCACATATTCAGGCATTTCAATTGGGCAATTACGAGGGAGCAATGAAAACCATTGCAGAAGCTTTGGCTTTGACCGGCCGCCCCCCACTTTTTCGCACCGATTGCCTGCTGGAGAAGGCAGATATTCTCCTTAGTTCCGGCGACCCATGGGAAGCTTCCCTCGTATACAGCATGGTTGATATGGAAAATCCGGACAACCCTGAAGGGGCAGCCGCACGATACCGGAAAGCGCAGCTATCCTGGTTCACCGGAAATTACAAATGGGCCCTTGCCCAACTGGATATCATTAAGGGAAGCACTTCGAAACCGAACGCAAACGATGCCTTGGAATTGTCGATCCTAATCCGGGAAAACACTTCTGAAACCGATTCCACCCAACGGATACTGCTCAGTCTGGCTGCCTCCGACTATCTGCTCTTCAGGCATAAAAACGATGAGGC
>JBBQOG010000098.1:0-9391 GCA_038330665.1 Bacteroidales bacterium | reverse complement strand
ATGGATTGGTTTCAGGCGCTGTTGCTCGGTTTGGTCCAGGGTCTTACCGAGTTTCTTCCTGTAAGCAGCTCGGGTCATCTGGAGCTGGGGAAGGTTTTGCTGGGCATTGAAGGGGAAGGCGACATCACCTTTACGGTGGTGGTTCACGGGGCCACGGTTCTTTCCACCCTGGTGGTTTTCTGGAAAGAGATCTGGCGGTTGCTGAAGGGAACATTTGAATTCAAGCTCAACGAGGAAACGCATTATATTTTTAAACTCATCGTTTCCATGATTCCGGTTCTGTTGGTCGGGATATTTCTGGAAAGCTGGGTGGAAAGCTTCTTTACCGGTAATATTTTGTTTGTCGGTTTTATGCTGCTGATCACCGCATGTCTGTTGGCTCTTACTTATTTTATCAAGCCCCGGAAAACGGACAAGCCCGTGACCTACGGTTCCGCCTTTATCATGGGAGTTGTTCAGGCCATCGCCACCCTGCCCGGGATCAGCCGGTCGGGTTCCACGATTGCCGCAGGAATGCTGATGGGAATCGATAAAAAGCTGGTGGCACAATTCTCTTTTCTGATGGTGCTCGTACCGGTCATCGGGGCCAATATCCTTCAGGTGCTTCAATATAAGGAAGAAGGGGCACTGGCCGCCGTCACTCCGTTATTACCGCTGGTTATCGGTTTTATTGCCGCCTTTATATCCGGGTTACTTGCCTGCACCTGGATGGTCAACCTGGTTAAAAAAGGGAAACTGATCTGGTTCGCAGTTTACTGCCTGATCATCGGATTGGTAGCCATTGGGCTGGGAATATTTTAATGGGTAATGGACGGGGTCCCCGCGGGGATGACAGAAAAAGGGTTTGCGGTATGGGACGGGGTCCCCGCATACGCGGGGATGACAACTCTCCGAGGGTAATTTAGTACTTAACGCTGAAACATTGACACAAATTGAAAATCTAACCGGCGAGGATTGGCTTGACGGGCAAATTCTTGTATTCGACAAACCCTATCAGTGGACCTCCTTTTATCTGGTTAAAAAGGTGCGGAGCATTCTTCAGCGTCAGTTTGGTTTGAAGAAGCTGAAAGTAGGGCACGCCGGAACGTTGGATCCGCTGGCTACCGGACTGATGATCATTGCGGTTGGAAAGGCCACCAAACGTATTGATGAGTTGCAGGCCGGTGAAAAGGAGTATCTGGCTACCGTTCATTTCGGGGCCACCACACCGGGTTTCGACCTGGAAAAGGAAATCGATGCGGTTTTTCCTGCCGATCATATTACTCTTGAAATGATTGCCACGGCTCTGGTTTCCCTTACCGGGGACATCGATCAGGTGCCACCGGTTTTCAGTGCCAAGAAAGTGGAAGGCGAACGGGCTTATGATAAGGCAAGAAGGGGAGAGGAGCAGGTACTTGAACCCAAGAGAGTGCAGATTCGCGAAATCGAATTGATTGAATTTACCCATCCGGAAGTGCGGCTGCGGATCGTCTGTTCGAGGGGAACCTACATCCGTTCCATTGCACGGGATTTAGGTATTTTGGTCGGTTCCGGTGCCCATCTGACCCAACTCCGGCGAACCCGGAGCGGCGATTTTTCAATAGACAATGCATTGATCTTCGAGGAGTTTCAAAAAAAGTTTTTCTAAATGCAACAAGTAAGGTTTTGGTACGTATAAAGGCATCTTACCAGAATAAAACTTTTTTATGAAATTATCAAAATTTCGGTACACTCTTCCCGATAAGTTAATTGCCTTGCATCCCTCTGAAAATCGCGATGAATCCAGACTTCTTGTATTGAATCGTCAGACTGGTGAAATTGAGCACAAAGTTTTCAGAGATGTGTTGAATTACTTTTTCACTGACGATGTGATGGTATTCAATGATACCCGCGTTTTTCCGGCCCGTTTAAGGGGAAACAAGGAAAAAACCGGTGCTGAAATTGAGGTTTTCCTCCTCAGGGAACTGAACCGTGAGCAGAGATTATGGGATGTTCTGGTGGATCCGGCACGAAAAATCAGGATTGGGAACAAATTATATTTTGGTGAAGAGGAAATGCTCGTGGCCGAAGTTATTGATAATACCACTTCCCGTGGACGTACACTGCGGTTCCTGTTCGACGGGCCATACGAGGATTTTAAGAAAACGCTTTTCGAGCTCGGGGAAACCCCGCTTCCCAAGTTTATTAAAAGGGATGTGGTTCCGGAAGACCGGGATCGGTACCAGACTATTTTCGCCAAGCATGAAGGTGCGGTGGCCGCTCCGACTGCCGGAATGCACTTTAGCCGGGAACTGATGAAGCGTTTGGAAATTAAAGGAGTGGATTTTGCATTTGTCACTCTGCATGTGGGATTGGGGAATTTCAGATCGGTAGATGTGGAAGATCTCACCAAGCATAAAATGGATTCTGAGCAGATCATCATCTCCGACGATGCCGTCCGGATTGTGAATGGCGCCAAGGATAAACACCAGCGTGTTTGTGCCGTAGGGACCACCACCATGCGGACACTGGAAAGCTCGGTTTCTACCGATGGTTTCCTAAAACCCTATAATGGATGGACGAATAAATTCCTCTTCCCGCCCTATGAATTCTCCGTGGCCGACAGCATGATCTCAAACTTTCATCTGCCCTTGACCACCCTGCTGATGATGGTGGCTGCCTTTGCCGGGTTTGACCCGCTGATGAATGCCTACCAGGTGGCCATCAAGGAGAAATACCGGTTCGGGACTTACGGTGATGCGATGCTGATCATTTAGGCTAACTATGCTCACTGCGTTCGCTAATTATGCTCGCTGCGCTCGCTAACTATGCTCGCTGCGCTCGCTAACTATGCTCACTGCGTTCGCTAATTATGCTCGCTGCGCTCGCTAACTATGCTCGCTGACGCTCGCTAATTGAGGAACCACGGCAATAATTAGCGAGCGCAGCGAGCATAGTTAGTTTGCGAAGCAAACATAATTAGCGCGAAGCGCATAATTAGCGCGAAGCGCATAGTTAGCGCGGAGCGCATAGTTAGCGAGCGTCAGCGAGCCTTTTCAAAGGTGCGGGGTTTTGTGCTTCGGGTCCACGACTTCGCGGTACTTCTGCACAACTAGCTTCATATCTTCCCAAACATCCTTTTTAAAATCTGGATTTCTCAGGAGTGCGGAGGGGTGGTAGGTGGGCATAACCAGAAACTGGTCCCACTGGATCCATTTGCCCCTGACTTGTGAAATCTTTCCTTCGGGATCGATCAATCCTTTGAGTGCACTGGAACCCAGCAGGATAATTATCGCAGGCTGGATCAGTTCGATCTGGAGCAGTAGAAAAGGCAGGCAGGAGGCACGTTCTTCAGGCAGGGGATCCCGGTTACCCGGCGGGCGGCACTTCACCATATTTGCGATATACACGTTTTCCGCTCTCGAAAAACCGGCGGCTGCCAGGATCTTGTCGAGCAGCTGGCCTGATTGGCCCACAAACGGCAATCCCTGTTTATCCTCTTCCTCGCCGGGTCCCTCGCCAATGACCATCAGCTCGGCATACGGATTGCCCGTACCGAAAACGGCCTGCATCCTGAACCCGTGAAGTTCACACCGGGTACAGGTGTGAACTTCACTCGCCAGTTTTTGAAATTGTTTCTCAATCAAGTTTGGCGAAAGGTGTGGTTAGTTTTTAATTAACTGTCTGACAATTACCTGATCGGCATATTCAATAATTACATAATAAACTCCGGCAGGATACGCAACCAGATCGATTTGTTCCAGTGCATTATACGTGGATCGAAGGATTTTTGTTAGAATATTTTTCCCAGACTGGTCAGTAATCTGATAGGTGATCTCAGGGCTACCCGGTATATCCAGTTGCAAGGTGGTTTTTCCGGCGGATGGGTTCGGGAAAAGCGATATTTCAGGAGCAAGTTCCTGATCGTTAATCCCTGAGGTAGCCGTTTCATCAATCACCACATTGTCGATAGCCGCGCCGTAACCGAGGTCATTGCCATCGTCATACTGAAATCCCAGTTGAGTCTCTGCGGCATAGCAATCAGCGGGCAATTCGAGGTTGTATTTTCTCCATTTATACCCGGCGCCGATACCGCTGGTGGGCATATCAATGATCTGCACCCAGGATTCATTGCGGTTCCGGCGGAAATAGATTTTCAAATGATCGAGCTGCTGCCATCTTTTCAGGGCATAATCGAAATGGGCATACACTTTTGTTTTTCCGAACAGGTTCAACCTCGGTGTGATGGCATAATCCGTACAGTGCGTATTCGCACCCGCAGCAACTGAATTGGCAGCCAGGAACTTGCCGGCATTGGTGGTTACCATCTCCAGATTGGTGGCATCGCCCCATTGGAATCCTGCTACATCGCCTTTGATTTTCCATCCGTGGCCGATTGCCTCAAAATTTTCGAGATAGGGTAGCTGCTTAATCGGTTTGGGGGTATAAGTAACGGTATTGCTGATGGTCGATTCACCGGTATATTGACCGCTATAATACGCGGAAACAGAATAGCTGTAAGTTGAATCCTGGACCACTTCGGTATCCCGGAAGGTGGTCAGCGTGGTCGAACCGTACCGCACCCCATTGCGGTAAATATTATAGGTACTAAGATCCTGAGCCATGCTCGGTGTCCAGTCGAGGTCGACTACCCCGTTGCCCGGACTGTAATCCAGCTGGGTTGGAGGGAACAGGTGAACGATATTCACTTCGAAACTGATCGAGTCGCCGGCTTCGGAAACATTGAACAGATTGAGCCCCCCGGGACCGCCTTGTCCGTTATTATACAAAAAGCAGTCGGGATTGGTTTTATCACTGATGGCTGTGCGGGTGGGCGAAACCATTCCGGCACCGCTGAGAGATCCTACAGCGGTTAGCGTTCCTCCCGGGCGATACACATAAACCTCATCGGGCGGACCACCGGCATTGCCATTTCCGGCACCCGGATTGATCCGGTAAATGACCAGTCCGGTTCCAGGTAGCGACGATTCATACCGGCCTTCCCGCTTGCGGTATTCCAAAACAAAATATTCGGTGCGGCTGAAGGGGGATTTAATCTTATACAAGTTATTGGTGGGCTCCGTTAATGGTCTTAACGAATAAACTCCGGATTCGGTTATTTCCGGCAGTTCTGCAATCCAGTGGTTGTATTTTAATTTCAGAAAACCGCAGATACTCTGTGGCGGATCGGCCGACCCGCACATCAGGCACCAGCCACCTACTGCATCCGGACCGGTTTTGCCGCTGTTTGAATAATGATAGAGGTCGGGAGCACCGAAAACATGACCTAGTTCATGGCACATCGTACCCGAACCAAATCCGAGTTCCATGGTCAGGAAGTAACCGTTAATTTTTGCTCCCTTGATTCGTACATCATAGGAATAAAGACTCCAGGCGTGCGGCCATAAAAGGTCCGCCCAGGCGGAGGATTGCCCCTTGATTACGAAACAAACATTATCCACAATTCCGTCGCTGTTCATGTCGACAACCAAATCATTCGGTATCTGGTTCTGAATGGATTCAACAGCTCTTTTGAGCATGCTATGTTCGCGGGCTGCATTATTCCCATCATATCCTTCCGGATTGGTAGCCGATTTAGGCAGATAATAATTTCTGGGATAAATATCCACATAGGATACCGTTATGGTATCAGGGCTGACCGGAAAATGGGAAATTTCGAGGTCAAGCTCGCCATAGGAAACTTCGTGGAAATAATCCTTTACGGATGAACGGTCAGAGGCTTCCCACATCTGCTTGAAATGCGCACGGTCGTAGGTAAACACACTGTCGTCGGCAAATGAAATGTAAATACACAAGCTGTTAACCAATCCTTTGGTGGGTGTTCCCTGGGTAGTTTTGAAATTGGTATTGAATTTTGCCCGACGATCCATATAAAGCTGCTCGGAAATTTTTGCACCCTTTTCCAGTCCCGCTATTAAAGGATTAATGGTTCCAACCACATACTTTGATGGAATCACATAATCTCCCGATCGGATTCCATAATAGAAATATCCGTCTTCAGGGTTCATGACGATCGTATAGCCTTTGGCATCGTGAAGCCAATGGTAATATTCATCACCGGATGCCAGGCATTCGATGACTTTTCCATTGGGCTGGGTTATGGTTTGCGGTACATTTTCAACGTATGCTGCAATGAGCAAACGGCCGAATAACAGTGCAAACACCATCAGGGTAAATCTTTTCATGAGGAGTTGATTAGTTGTTTATCTTAAATATTTGTTCGTTCCGGATCCATTTTCCGGATGCGATTTGCAAGATATAAATTCCTGCCGGAAAGTTTGAGAGGTCGAGTGTTAACTCTTGCTGAGGAGGATATTCACGAAGCAGGAAAACCTGTCCGGAGGCAGATATTATTCTGATTTTCAGTGGATAATAGGAAGGAGTGTTCCATAACAGGGTTACTTTGTCACGTGCCGGGTTCGGGAAAATGGTGAGGCGGTTCAGCTCCTCCTGCTCATCAATGCCGGTACCGGGGCGCATGTCGATATTGACGGTCAGGGTATCGGGTTGGCAGGTTCCGTTGTAGGCGATCTGACTAACTTCAAAAAGACTTTTGGTATAATAGGTATGTGCCGGATTGGCTTCGGTGGAGGAGGTGCCATCCCCGAAAAGCCATAGCAGGTGGTCGGTATGCTGCGGTTTCCCGGTGAAGGTTATCACCTGGCTTTTCCGCTGATAATCAAAGCCGGCCACGGGTTTATCCCGAATGGAAATGGCTTTGGGTACCTGAAGATGGTCGAGATGATTGAGCGAAAGTTTGACTGTTTTTTCACCACTGATATGATAAACCACCTGATGGGGTCCCTTTGTGGTGGCAACGCGGGGTTCGGCACCTGCCCCAAAATCCCATTCCCAGGTTTGTACAGAACCTTCCGACAGATCGGTAAAAACCACGGCCTGTTCGCGACAAAGGTCCTTTTGATCGGTAGAAAACTCTGGTTCTGCCGGTTCTGCCACTTCATATATCGTGATGTTGTCGATGGCGGCTCCAAAACCCTGGCCAAAGGCATCGTTGTAATAGAAGGCAATCTGAATCGGGTGGTTGTCAGGGGGCTGCGGCAGATAAAAGTGTACGTTTCTCCAATCTGAGTAGCCACCGGTAGAGTCGAGACTGGCAATCCGTTCCCATTTTCCGGTGGTGAAATCGCGCCACATCAGCATCAGGGTATCGATACCCGGGTTTTGCCGGAATAAATAATCGAACGAAATGGCAGGATGACTGAACCGGTCGGTATAAATGACCGGGCTGGTGAGATAATCGGCAACGGCTTCACCGGCGGGATGTCCTTCGGAAATGATAGCAGCTACGTAACCGTTATTTCCGCCCAATCCGAAAGTGGATGAATGCCCGATACGGAACCCCGAAACGGAGTCCTGGAATTGCCATCCGGCCGGACCCGATTCAAAGAACTGCCGGAACACGGGTTGCATCGCCTCCCATGGAGTGGCTTTCACTTCCGGTGTCGGTAACGATTCTCCCGGGATTTCACCCTGATACATGGCAGTCAAGGCGTAGGTGTAGGTCTGTCCGTTAATCACCTCGTCATCACGGAAGCTGATACTGCCGGTCTGACCGATCTTGATTCCATTGCGGTACACATTGAAATGGGAAAAATCCGTGATCACAGGCTGATCGCAGAACAATTGGACAAATCCGTCGCCCGGCAGCGCTTCGAGTGCGGAAGGGCGGTCGTGCATGGGCAGGTTCGAGGGCTGGATTCCGAAAATAGCTCCCTGCTGAGTCGAAAAGTCGGCTCCTCCTCCTGCCATGCCTGAGAGCGTATACCAGCCGTCGCCGGCCCCATTCCAACCCCAGTTAAAGTGGAAATAGTTGTCGTTCCGGTATCCGTCGATGTTGAATGCATGGCTCGATTTGCCATCGGGACTGGTTCCGGCGTATAACACCGGCCGGTTGTTGTCGAGCTCCTGGTGAAGCAACCGGATCCATTCCGACTCAGGGAAAACTTCCATATCCCGGAAAACCATGGAGGGATGATAGGTAAAATTATGGATCAGTGCCGGTAAGGCAAAACGGTCGACACTGGTATTCGAAATCCAGGGATCGTAATTCATGTAAGTGGATACGCCGGCATGGTAAAGAATTAATGCCGAAACATCAGTAGAATACAGGTCATGGGTCTGGTCCCACAGATATTGTGTGGAATCAAAATTAACCGTGAGCGGGCCGTATCCGGGATGGAGAAGCGGTGTATAAGACACCTTACCGGCACCTTTTTCGGGCCAATGCCATTTTTCCATGATCTGCGACATCGCCACGGCTACACAGCCAACCAGGGCCCGACGACCGGAATCGTCGACCGGGCAATATCGGTTCCATGGATCCCCCTGTCCCCATTTGGCAGTTACGAGGGGTTTCACGATATGATCGGTGGAATAGCGCGCCCCTTCGGTGTATTTGAGGGTCGACCGATGGCGGGCGGAATTTTCATATACAGCAAGCAGCCAGCTACGGAGCGGATGAGCCGGATTGTCAGGAAAATCGGAATCGAGGGAATAGCCCAGGACCGGAGGCCTCGAGGGTTGGTTTGAAACCAGTACGAACCCGGTGGGGTTGAAGGTCACTACAAACAGGTCAGGTTGGGTAGAATTTCCGACCGGAATGACAGAATCCTGAACAAAGCCGGTTTTAAGCGAACGGCCATTGGAACCCATCACACCGCGTGCGATAGCCGCTGCCTTTTCCACCGGACTCACTTGTGCCGTCAATGCCAGCGGAATCAGCCAAAGAATCAATGCCAGGCGTTTGATCATCGGGCCAAATATAAGGCTTACTTCTTGAATAGTATATACCCGTTTGATTCGCGAATACGGGTCCAGCCACCGGAGCTCGTATCGGGTGTAACTCCTTTATCCAGAGCGAGATAATAATCTGCCATGGGGCTGTCGCGTGGGTCCAGACTGATTTGGCTGATGCGTTCGAAATAGGCGTGGAGCGACCAGTCGGTATAGAGTGTGGGGTCAATCCGGATCACAGTATGACCCGGGATCCCTTCACTGAATGACCTGACCATGACCAGTTCTTTCCGGTCGCGACGGTTCAGTTGCGCGAGAAGCGGAGAAATAACGAAACCGACCATCAATATCAAAATGGGTAATGAGCGAACTAATGCGACCGGCCGTTTTTGCAGATATAACTTTTTCAACGGTTTGCTAATCAGCGTGTAAACCGGTATAGCGAACATCACTGCAAAGGCCGGCAGAGCGCTGAGTATGTAGAAATCGCTCTGTTTCCGGCTGATCAGGATTGGCAGTACGCCCGATAATCCCAGGAACAAAAAAGTAAGGACCTGGTGACGCTTTTTCATCATTTCTGCCGGGTCAAACTGTTTCCGGAACCGGAACGCCAGTAAGCCGGCAATCAGGATGGGGATGCTGATTTGTGCCAGCAGGG
>JBBQOG010000097.1:0-9465 GCA_038330665.1 Bacteroidales bacterium | reverse complement strand
GAAGGCACATTTTGAGGCACTTGGAGTGAATTTTAAGGAGGCGACGAATATTTATGAGGTGTTGCAGCCATAAAAGCTGTTATAGTGGCAACCTTGAAAAAGGTTCAAAAGAAGGGCTTGTATTTGTCAGCTCTTCATAATGCAAGATCGTATCATACAATATTAAGCGAAGCACCTTATAGCTAAATATTTTTGTAGAATTTGTCAAAAATTTGTACTTATTCTACAACTTATTACATTATATATACGTTAGATGTATTATACTTGCTAAATATTACGTCTATTATGCTAGTCAAACTTACAATCAGCAATTTCAAAACTTTCCGGGACAAAGTTGAGTTTAGTATGATTGCTTCAAACTATGACAAATCCCGTGAAGATGATAATTCTACTCTGGATTCAGAATTTGGACTCAGGCTTTTAAAGAGTGCCGTTATGTATGGCGCTAATGCTAGCGGAAAGAGTAAGATGATGGAAGGATTGATGTTTATGCGGAGGTTTGTACTGACTTCTTCGAAAGAAGGCCAAAAAGGAGAAGAAATTCCTGTTGATCCCTTTCTTCTGCAAATAGAATCCTCCGAAAGATCTTCGGAATTTGAGGTTATCTTCATTCATCAGCATGAAATGTTTAGATATGGCTTTGAGGTTGACCGTGAGAAAGTTGTCTCCGAATGGCTATTTCATCGTCCAAAGACAAAGGAGATAGAAATATTTTATCGTCAGGGACAACAATTCGAGTTTCACGATAGGAAATTCGCCAAGGGTTCCTCTTTAGCAAAAAATAGGATGATCAGAGAAAATGCTTTAATGGTCTCTGTGGCAGCTCAGTTTAATGATAAAGTGTCAGGAAAGGTTTTTGATTGGTTTAAGGGATTTAAGATCATTTCCGCCTTAGAACCGGAGGGCTATAAGAGCTATTCAATCACTAGCTTAAAAGACCAATTAAAAAAAGCTAAAATTCTTGAAATGATCAACTCTGCTGACCTGTCTATCAGTGATGTCAGTTTAAAATCTTTGCCGGCAGAAGAGTTCTTTAAAATACACAAAAATGAATTTCCATCTTCTTTAATAAAAAGAGTTAAGGAGGATAATGCCCAGTTTGTTTCCGTTCAGACACTTCATCAGGTATTCAATGAAAAACAAGAACTTACCGGCTTAACATCCTTCAATTTAGAGTCCGACGAATCATCTGGTACAAATCAATTTTTTGCACTCACCGGTCCAATAATTGATGTAATTCAAAACGGCTATGTACTTGCGGTTGATGAGTTGGATTCCAAATTACACCCGAACCTTGTTCTTAAGATTGTGGAAATCTTTAATTCGTCCAAACTTAATCCCAATAGTGCTCAACTAATATTTAATACCCATGATACGAATTTGTTAAGTGCTGATATTTTCAGGAGAGACCAGATCTGGTTTGTTGAAAAAGATCGTTATGGCGCTTCTAAGCTCTACTCCCTAAATGACTTCAAAAAGGTTAGAAAGGGCTCACGATATGAAGATAATTATATACGAGGCAAATATGGTGCAGTTCCACTAGTAAGCGACTTTGAATCTACCCTTAAGGATCTCAACCCCAAGAACTAAATATGGTTTTAAAGAAAGAAAAGCAGATCTTGGCTAGAGAACGTCATCTGCAACAGCTCAATGCGGCTAAACTTCGAAGAAGTCAAGAACCTGAGTTGATAAGACAAAGGCCGTTCCTATTTGTAAAACCAACAATTTTAATCGTTTGCGAGGGTGAAAATACCGAACCATCCTATTTTAAGCAATTTCGGCTAGCTTCAGCGAAGATAGAGGCATTTGGTAAGGGATATAATACCCTAAGCTTAATCAAGTGGGCAGATGGATTAAGAAAGTTGGGAAATTACGACCAAGTCTGGTGTGTATTTGATAAAGATTCTAACTTAGTTTCAAAATTCAATCGAGCAATAAGTGCCGGAGAAAGTCTTGGGTTTAAGATTGCGTACTCAAATCAAGCTTTTGAGTATTGGTTAATTCTTCATTTTGAAGATCACCAGGGCGGACACATGGACCGATCTCAATATTCAGCAACTTTAAATAAATACATCAATCCGCTTGGTGCTTTTTTTGATGGAGATGGTGATAAATTGGTTACCAAAGAATTATTCAATATTCTGATGGGCTTCGAAGGTAAAACCAGCAAAAGCCGGACCGATCTAGCAATAAAAAGAGCAAAAAGAAATTTTGCGCTTTTTAATCATCAAAGCCCAGGAAAAGAAGAGTCATCTACCAATGTTTTTGAGTTGGTTGACGTAATTTTAAAATATATTTAAGAAGCCAATTCCGTGTCCCTTTTTCTCCTTCAATTTTTATATCAGGATTTCGACCTTTTCAATTGATTTGGATTCAGATAGAAGCCGTCCATCCGAATAAATCCTCAGCCCTTTTCCCTTTTTATATTTCTTCCCGGTGCGGTCCCAAACAATGGTGATTTTATGCCCTTTGTACAGGACATCATCCAGACAGAACCAATCCCAGTCGTTGGGAATCATCGGATTGACCACCAGTTTATTATCCAGCGATGGCCTGAGGCCTACCAAACCGGTAATGATGATGTCGTTATAGGTGGAGTGGTTGTAATAGATTCCACGCTCTGGGAATCCGTGGTTCCAGCCCTGCACTTCCATGCGGGTGCGGGCCAGCCAATCGCCATTGAACGGGTTCAGGTTTTCATCGATCCACAATTGATCCGACACGATGGTGTCCCCGTCTGGTGGGATCTGACGGAACCGATGCGACTTCGTGTAAATCTTCAGCGTCTCATAAAAATCTTTCTTATGGATCACCTCCTGCGGATAATCGTTCAATACGTTGGCCAGGGCGGTGAGGGTTTGCGAGGTGGCGAACGGCCAACTGGGGCCGTTCCACTGGCACTCATGGCCCTCATAACTAACCCGGAATCCGGGATGGCGCTGCTCGGCTGTGGTGGGTCCGAAGGGGGCAAAAAAGCCCTGCGGATCCATTAACTGAGACCAGGCTCTTTCGTACCCCAGGTTTTTAGGAACCAATTCGTGATACCAGGGCACATAGCCGAGCAATTCGCGGGCGGTACTCAGGGAATCGGTTTGATTATCCGGATCTGAGTAGCTTTTTTGTGGCATCACTTTGAAGAATAGTGCATCAGGGTCCCAGAGCTTATCGAGAGTCAGTTTTTGTATTTTTTCGGCTTCACCGGAATATTGATTGGCTAGTCCGGAATCGCCTTTCATTCCGGCGATCGTAGCAATGGCTTGTGCATCCGCAAACATATAGGTGTTTATTGTCGGTCTTTTACCCGTACCGCCAATGGCAACCTCCATACCATCGGCTCCGTCGTTCTGCCAGAATAAACCGTCGGGTGTTTCCCGGCGGCTTTCCCATTCCTTATAATTGTTAATGAGATCCGGCAGTAGGCTTATCAGCAGGGAATCATCGGGGTGAACCATCTGAAGTTGCAGGAAACTTTCGGCAATCGGGAAACTGTAGGTATAGGCATCACCCCCGCCCCTCAGCCAGAATAGTCCGTAATCCCGGATTATTTCCGGATTGTGCAGCCAGCGCCCTTCACGGAAATGGTGACCGGTAGCACAGGAAATGGTGTTGTATTTTCCCGCCCACGAAACATTGGGCATGAATTCCGTAATCACGTATCCTTCAGGTGTTTTCTTGATGTGCTTGCGAAACGTCCACCAGCGGTAATAGTAAACCTCCTCAATTTCCTTATCCGGGCACTCAAAAAACGGGATGTTTTCTTCAAGAAAGGCCCAGGTGCCGGTATTCGAAATCATCTCCGTACCGGGAACGGCATTGAAATGCATATCTAGCGTATCTTGCCGGTTAAATTCATCGATATATTGTTTGAAATCCTCTTTGACCAGAATTTTATCCACGTTGGGAGTGCAACCTGCGAGGGATAAGGCGAATAGGAGGATGACCAGTCGTTGCATATTGCTGCAGGCTCTAGTTTTCTAATATTTACTGTTTGGTATCGTTGACAATTAATGCCGCATTAAATGCATCCAATGCACAGCTTTGCCTTGAGGCATCAGCCTGGTCGAACGGGCCTTTCCATATACCCCCGATCTCATTGGTTGATCCGTTCCTGGCTTTATTCCAAATGGTACCTGCATTTTTATTAATGAAATCTTTATAGTCTGGGTCGTGGGTAACGGAATATAAATAAGCAAGATGCCGCATGAAAATTCCTTTGAACTGAGGCCCGTCGGCACCCATTCTGGGTTCACTGGGATCTTTTAAAATGCCATCTTCATAAATGGAGGTTGTGATGGCAGCATGCGCAATCTTATTGGCAATTTGCAGTAACCGGGGATCATTATCCTCCCTGCCCAATTCGAAAAGGGCGCTTAAAATCATTGCCTGATTGTAGGTATAGCGCCTTCCGGCATCCAGCTCGCAATTTTTTTTCAAGCCATTTTCAATCTGAAAATGCTCATTGATCATACCGGTATTTTCGAACCACTTCCAGGTTCTACGGGCCCATTCTAGATACGTAAACCCGTTTTCAGTGCCGGGCGATCTTTGGTGCAATCGTATGGCGCAGAGCATGAACAGCTCGTTCTGCACAGCCGATTTGGCAACGTCGGGTTTCTTCCAGTATATGCCACCGCCGCATACCTCATCCCATCCTTTCGTCATGTCGGAGAAGGTTACACGGGCCATATCCAGGTATTTCGCTTTGCCGGTGAGATCATAGGCATCAATCCAGGCCAGCACCCACCAACCTTCATCGTCGTAATAGTCGTTGATGAAATTCCGGCAAGTCCAGTTTTTTGATGGATCCTCCGATTTTACCTCGAACTCTTTGCATTTTTCAAAGGTGTTTTCGATGACGTCCAGGTATTCCTTCGTCCCGGTGATCCTTGAATAATCAATAATTGCCGTCAGGGCGTTTGCAGCATTCCACCAGTTGGTGGTTTTCCATTGGCCAGTATCCTCATTGTACCACTTTTGGAGGGTTTCGAGCGTTTTATCTGCATATTGCCGGTATCGGACTGCATCAGTCCGGCTGTTTCCCTGCCTGATGGCTCCAGCACGGCGGTTATCTTGTAATAGATTCTTACCCTGCCCATCGGTATAGAGTAATAGAAGAAGTATAGTCAGTACTCCCGGTAGTATTTTTTTCATCTTTTATGGCAGATTGAAGCAGTAGTTATTCTATTTCACGATATTGAAAAAAATCCGTTCTGTTTTTCTCGGCCAATGGTTGTTCGAAGTGTCCACATCAGCTGTTTCCAGATAGGGATCGAGGGTGATATTTCTGACCTCTTTATCGTACCTGAAAACTTTGGTGACCTCTTTTGAATTCTTCATCCATATTTCGGCAGGTATGCGCACTTCATCCACGGTTCCATCTTCAAATTCAAATTGGATGATGAGGGGCATAATCATGCCGCCAATGGCCTTAAAGGTGATTTCATAGAACCGCTGACCGGATTTTAGTTGTTTGAGCTCTTCGGGAGTCAGCTTCTTATAGAGCGCATCAATTCTCTTGGTATCAGCCTCAGAGACCATCGGTTCGGGCTCGTTGTATTTGTCGCGCAGGGTTTTGTCGCGGTCGATTTCACTGACAAACTTTCCCTTGTCGCGGATCGCTGAAATATCCGGGCTGGTCATCTTGCTTTTATATTCAGCCGCCCTGCGCAGGGATTCCGCATCAAAAACGGGTTCGTAAACGGTTACGTTATCGATCGACAGATCCACGTGATCGGTGGTAAAAAACCACCCGCGCCAGAACCAGTCGAGGTCGACCCCCGACGCATCTTCCATGATCCGGAAGAAATCGGCGGGCTGGGGATGCTTAAACATCCAGGTCTGTGCATATTCCCGGAAGGCCTGGTCGAACAGTTCCCGGCCCAGAATGGTTTCCCGAAGGATAGTCAGCGCTGAAGCAGGCATGCGGTAGCTGTTCATCCCTCCCTGCAACAGAGCATCGGCATCGGTCATGACAGGAACAATCGTGGTTTTGTCACTATTCATGTAACTAGTCATTTCGGTGGGCTTGCCCGACCAGCTCTGGTTGACGTCCCATTCCCGCTCGGCCAGTCCTTGCATGAATATGTCGAATCCTTCATCCATCCAGGCCCACTGACGCTCGTCGCTGTTCACAATCATCGGAAAAAAGTTATGCCCGACCTCGTGCCTCACAACGCCGATCACCCAGTCGCGGGTTCCTTTGTCGTAACTTCCATCGGGATTGGGTTTTCCACCGCAGAAAGCAATCATGGGGTACTCCATACCCAGACTGGCTTCCACGGCCTGAGCAACGGGATAGGGGAAGTCGAAGGTGTGACTGGAATACGATTTTATTGTGCTGGCAATGGTTTTGCTGGCGTATTGGCCCCACAGTGGATTGCTTTCCTTCGGATAAAAGGACATGGCCATTACCCGACGATTCTTAAATGGAACGCTCATGGCATCCCAGATAAACTTCCTGGAGCTGGCAAAGGCAAAGTCGCGCACATTTTTTGCCTTGAAATGCCATTTTTTTGTCTGGTCGGTACGTTCTTTTTGGTTTGCAACCGCTTCTTCTTCAGTTACTATAAGTATAGGAACATCGGATGTTTTTGCCTGTTCGAACCTCGAAAACATCTGTGAGGTCAATACTTCTTTGCCATTTTGTAATTCACCGGTAGCGGCAACGATATGGTCGGCAGGAACCGTAAGGGTAAAATCAAAATTGCCGAACTCCAGAGCAAATTCGGCATCGATAAACTGTTTGATCTGCCATCCGAGGTCGTTAAAAACACATAGTCGCGGGTAAAACTGTGCAATGGCGAACACGTTTTCGTTCTGATCATCATAGGGGTCGAATCCCGAACGGCCTCCCTGAGTTTTCAGATTATTCAGATTGTACTGCCAGGTAATCGTCAGTTTCGTTGATTTGCCCTGTAACAAGGGGCTCTCGAGCAGTACTTTCAGTATGGTGTGGTTCTTTACCGTGCTCAGCGCATTTCCGCCTTCTCCGGTGACTGTACCAATTTTGAATCCGCCGTCGAAAGTGCTGTTCATATTCATAACGGTCGAAATATGCGCCTGTTTGTTCATGCGTGATTCTGCAATTTTACTTCCGAATGAATTCGGCTCAACAACGTTCTGATCCAGCTGCAGCCATAGGTAAGTCAGTATTTCAGGAGAGTTGTTCTTATAGGTAATCGTTTCTGTTCCGGAAACTGTCTTTTTATTCTCGTCGAGCTGAACAGCCATGACGTAATCCACCTGTTGTTGAAAATAGGCAGGTCCGGGCCGTCCCGTCGCTGTCCGGTACTGGTTAGGGGTAGGCAGTTCTTCGGTG
The DNA here is from genome assembly GCA_038330665.1 of Bacteroidales bacterium. Taxonomy (GTDB): domain Bacteria; phylum Bacteroidota; class Bacteroidia; order Bacteroidales; family UBA12481; genus UBA12481. Next base: position 2,147 of record JBBQOG010000097.1, on the reverse strand, counting down.
AGTTGCCGGAAGATATTCTTATTGGTATTTTCCTGTGAAAATATTTCGGCTGAATACATGAGAGTCAGCGTGATAAGTGCCAGAATCGTTTTCTTCATTATTAGGAATTTTTTATAGCGAAAGTAATCTTTCATATCAAGATAATGTTGTAACAGTAGCGGGCGTGGATGGTAAAGAGATTAAACTATCGGATATGGTACAAAGCAAAAAATTGGTATTTATCGACTTTTGGGCTTCGTGGTGTGGACGCAAAACCCGATTCAACCTTGGGCTTTTTACCTGTAGCCGGTTTTACTTTTAAAGGAATACTCCCCTGACCCTATTTTAAAAACGCTGTATTTGTCCTGGTTTCGCAGAAACGTAATATCTTCTGATTTACCGGCTTCGCTTCCCCCCTCTATAATTTCTCTTCCCGGCAGATATATGGTTGCTGTGCAGTTTACCGGAACCGTGATTTCCCATTCAAAGAGATCGCCGGCCATTTTCCAGCTGCTGATAATCCTACCATAAGGAGACTCATAACTGCACTTTACCCAATTAACGCTTTTAACGATTCCCGGACGGAGAATGATGTTTTTAAATCCTGGATTTTCCGGGTCATATTGAATACCTGCAAGACCTTTGTAAAACCAACTCCCTATATAAGGGAAACAGGAATGAATCTGGGAATAATATCCATTCCATTGTTCGGTGCAGGTGGTAGCTCCATTTTCAAGCATATATCCCCATCCCGGATAGGTGGTTTGATTGACAAAAGTGTCGACCAGATCATTGCGGTCAATCGCTACCAGGTAATCCGCCACCTGCTGTGTACCGATCATACCGGAATTCAAGTGTCCCTTGTCCTTCACGAGCAGAGTTTCAATATATTTTTCAAAAACTGCATCTTTCAGTTCGTTAGGTGTTACCCCGGTCTTCAATGGAAAGATAAGATAGGGTTGCTCGCCATTTGCGTATAGCCCAGTCTTAGAATTGTAATAAGCCTGATGGACTTTTTGCTGGGATATGGCGAGATCATTTTGAAATGCCAGGGCATCATCTTTTTTTCCTACTATGGTCGCTACCTGATTCATAATATCCAGTAAATAAAGACGGTAGCAATCATTAAACAATCGGCGTGATGTATCATCCACCCAGTTCTGTTTTTCCATGCCACGACCGGGTGGAACCCAATCTCCCAAATTGAACCACTTGTTATCGAACATGTCTTTTAGAAGCCCACCCTCACAATTTGCTGTGAGGAAATCAATATAACCTTTCATGAACGGGTAGCCTTGTTCAAGAAGCAAGGTGTCGGCATAAAACAAATAGGTTTTCCAGGGCACAACGATGCTCATGGCTCCCCAGGCCGGACCTCCGCCGGTTGGACCTAAACTGGGTGCTATAAAGGGCTCAGATCCATCTTCTCGTTGCTCATCCCACCAATTTTGCGACCATTTGGCATACAATCCCGGAGGATAAAAATTATAGCATCCCAGGTCCATAATGGTTTGTCCGTCGCCATAGCCAAATCGTTCGCGGTGCGGACAATCAACGGTTTGTCCCCCCAGATTCAGGCATTGGTAGGTCCATACCACCATTTTATTAATGCGGTTATACAGCTCGTTGGAACAGCTGAAGGATCCGGTTTCATCCAGGTTGCTTTCCACAGGGATCGCCGCGATATCTTCTTTCTCAGGTAAATAGGGTAACCCTTCAATGAGTGCATACCGGAACCCATGGTAATTAAACTTATTGCTGAATTCCTCGAGAACCCCACCTGCCGGGATAAATTCATCCCATTGTCCCAGGCAGGAAAATCCATCTCTCATTAAGTTTTGGTGACTGAAAAAATCTTTGTTTCTGGCATCCATGTCGGCGTAGTACAATGTGATTTTTTTGCCCGGTTCGAGATCCCGAAACCGCATCTGCATCAAACCCGTCAGGTTGGTTCCAAAATCCACCAGAATTTTGTTTGTATCCAATTGTTCAACAGAAACCGGTGAGATTGAATTCTGTCGGCTGTTTCCGGGACAATACTGTGCCACGCAAGGAGCATTCGCGACTTCAACAACAACCGTTTTGTCCCAGTCAGCTGTTGAAGCATTGACCAGATTCCAATCGGGTTTGTCGTTGCGTGCATCCACAAGTTCACCCCCATAATTACC
>JBBQOG010000096.1:0-9521 GCA_038330665.1 Bacteroidales bacterium | reverse complement strand
GGATGGTTTGTTTAGATACGGAAAGATAGAAAAAAAATTCTAATCAGCCTGGTGAAGCGGTATACAATGACCTAAATCCCCGAACGGGGGTGAACCTGTCATGGCAAAATAATGCCTTGATACCATTTATCCCAGATGGTTTTGAACCGGCCGTCGGCTCGCATAGCATCCAGGTTGCTTTGCCATTGGGCAACAATAGTTTGAGAGGTGTTGAGCGAGAAAGCCATATAACCCTTATAAGAATCGATCTCAAGTTGTGCGATGATACTGGACTGGGGAATCCCTTTTTTGTCGATATACCATTTAATGCTGTTGTCAGACATCAGCAAGGCATCTGCTACTCCATTCAGCAGTTGGTCCAAAGCTTGCTCGGGGGTGTATGCGGTAACTAAGATATTCGTAAACCCGTTCCGTGTCAGAAAATCGTGGGTGTACCAACCCAGCGGTGTGGCAACCTTATTCAATGCTTTGGCCTGATCGATTGTGGTAAGTTGAATACCCGATCCGGCTTTTGTGTAAAAATGAGCACTTAATGAAGCGATGGGACCCACCCATTGAAATAGATTTTCTCGTTCGGGGGTACGGGCGGTGGTAATGAGTGCACAATTTGGCATATATTGAAGCAGCTCATAGCTTGACGTCCAGCCACTTAACTCAATCACATTTTGATAACTGTTCCGCGCTTGCATTTCATTTACCAGTTCGATTGATGAGCCGGCAATCGATACACTGGCGCCATTTATTTCGGTATAATAATTATAAGGAGGATTTAATTCGGCCATGATCTGTAAAGTACCGGGTATCATATAATCTTCAGCATAAGAAACATACTGACGGTAAATGTCAGCCAGGGCACCGGAGGTTACCATGGCATCGATCGACCGCTGACAACTTTTTACCACCTCATCGTCCACATCTTTAGAGAAGGCGATGAAATAGAAAATATTGTGGTAGTTAATCACAATGTTGATTTTTTGCGCCAGGTAATATTCATACGAAACAGCCTGGAGGAACTGAGCGCCATCACTGGCGATTGCCTTTACTTCATCATTTTTAAATGCGCTGATGGCTTCATCATAGGTATTGAAATATCGCAGATTATGAAAGCCCTCCTCCTCCAGAATGGTGGTTTCGAGCCATCCGGGAATCACGGCAATCGATTCAATCTCTTTTGCGGCCGCCCTGCCGATAGTCACACCAATACCGGTACTGGCCTTGGCAAAAACCACATAATTGCTTTTGCTGGTCGGACCGGCCCATTTAAACTTATTCTGGCGCTCTTTTGTATACCCAACCGTTAACAATGCCCTCCCGGGTCCGTTCAGTGTGGCCTGATACGCCTCATCCCAGGTGTCGGAACAAACAAAAGTCGATGTAACGCCAGCGCCATCAAGAGCCTGTCGGGCGATGTCCGCATCCACGCCAACCACCTTCCCATCCGACAGAAAAAAATTGGGTTTAAACTCGATTCCTGATACGGTTAAAGATTTGTCTTTTTCACATGAAACGGCAATCCATGCAAAACTAATGAGAGCAAAAAAAAGTGTCCTGATTTTCATAATTGGTTCCTATCCTGATTAACTTCTAAAAATAGGAGAACTTATTTTCAATCCCTGCTATTGGCAATGACAAAGGATTGAATTATAATTTATTTGTATCAACTATTTGACGAACCGTGTATAATGCCGGGCTATTTAATCAGAATCTTACCGGACTGCTTGGTTCCCCCGGAAACCACCACATAAAATACGACGTTGGCGGCCTTATCATCAAGATTGAGGGTGGTATGGCCGGTAAACTTTTGAGACAGGATCTTTCGTCCGGCCGAATCAAATAATTCGATGCTTGCGGGATCAGTCGTACCGGGCAACTCAACATTGATGCTTCCCGAAGCAGGGTTCGGGAAAACTTTAATCCCTTCGGTTCCGTAACCGACGGGTAAGGAAGAGGATGATCCTGAATAATGATAAACACCCGTCCTGTTCAACACCCAATCGTGGCCGTTATAATTATAATCCTCCACTGCGGTAGGTTTATTAAACAATTGCTCAGCGTCGCTCATCCAGGTCAGTGGCGGCAGGCAAACCAAAGATAAGTCGGTGGTATAGTCGTAACTCCAAAGGATTTTCCTTTTTTCATTGAAAGTACCGGCCGGTCCATCCGAGACGGTCAAAACATCCCTTATCAAATTCCCCACAGAATCGTACTCAAGAGCCACGTTCCAGACCGTGCTCCATTTATTATCCCCGCTGGACCAGAATGACCTCTTAAAACTAGTCAGCACGCCATCATGAGTCCGGTTGAACTGATCTTTGCAGTATGTTTCCCACCTTCCGTCAGTTTCATTTCTGGAATAGGTTATCATCGAAGACATAGTTGAATGATCATTATAGTAATAAATATCAGTCATATAATTCTCCCAACTTTGTGTCGGCAGGTCGAACTCATAATAGTAAGCCAGATTAGGTTTTCCAACCGTATCATAGGCATATTCCATCCTGAAAGAGGGGTTCCACAGCCCAGTGACTGCATCCTGGCTGTATTCGGTGAAGTGCGAAATATTTCCCCGATCATTATAGGTAATATCATCTTTGTAAGCCAGTTGCCATGAATTCAACGAATCGCTCCATTCGGATTCATCGCGATGGATCATTCTCCCGGCTTCATTGTAGGTATATGCCTCCTTGAACTCCTGCCTGGTTGCGCCGGTGACCGAATCTGCTTTACTGTGGATAGACTCTTCCAGTTTGACTTTCCCGGTTGAGAATGATTTGAGTGCCACTTGCTGCCCTGCAGCCATCATCCGGGATTTAGCAATCATGGCCTTCGAAACCTGTTCATTTTTCAGATTTTGCTCGTAGGTTTGAAACCCGGAAAGCCCAAAATGGGGTTGGGCTGAAACTCTCTGAGCCTGGAGAGAGGCCGGAGCAGTCATCAGCAGTAATGCAAAAGCGATAAAAACAACCGGATTACGGATAGATTTTTTCATGGTGGTATTCTTTGAAGCCAAATGTACCATGAGTTCTGCAGAATCTCTATCCGGAAAAATTCAAATATGATTTTCAGATCAACTTTTTGACCAAACTCAACCCGGAAAATCCAACCAAATTCAACCGATGGCCCGAGGGGTCAACAGGCTGCTAACGTCCTCTCAAAGCTAGCTGATAATACTTTACAGCTTCCGGAAGGTTAACTTTCAACGCAGCAATCCGGGCTTCATCCAGGGGATGGGTGCTGAGCCAAACAGGCATTTTTGAACCCTGGCCGGCTTTTGCCATACGTTCCCAGAATGCAACAGCTTCATTTGGATCATATTGCGCCATAGCCATTAAGATCAGCCCCAGGCGGTCGGCTTCGCTTTCATGCAATCTTGAATACGGAAGCAAGAAACCAAGCTGAGATCCAACCCCGTAGGCAACCTGAAAAATCTGACGGGTTTGCTGCGGTTGAGTTTCCACAGCCTTTTCAAGCGCCAGGCCTCCGAATTCCTGAACAAGTCCCTGGCTCATTCGCTCATTTCCGTGATGTGCCACGGCATGAGCAATTTCGTGTCCCATGATCACGGCAATACCCGTTTCATTCTGGGCCATCGGAAGAATCCCTTCATATACCACTACTTTTCCACCCGGCATGCACCAGGCATTCGGTGTGGGGTCGGCCACAAGGTTGAATTCCCATTGGTAATTGGCCACCTCCGCCGAAAGCCCGTTTTTCGCCAGGAAATGATTAACCGCATTGGCAATTCTGAATCCGGCATCCTTTACCAATTTAGTTGATTTTTGATCCGTCGAAAGCTTATGTTCCTTGAGAAAAGCCTGATAATTCGTCAGGCTCATCTGAAGCATGCTGGACTCCGGAAGGAAGTTCATCTGCTTCCGCCCAACGATTGGAACGGTGGAGCAGGAATAGAATAATAGGGATGCCGTGAACAGGCCGACGATGCTCTTCAATATTGGGGTCATAACTTTAGATTTTATGCGGGTCTTTTTGTTCCGTACTCCAATCAATCGCTGAACGGATGTTCCGCTATTTCTGAACCTTGACTTCAATGGTAATGTAGCTGGTTGCCTGCGTGCCTGTAATATTCCTGACCAGAATCAAAGCCTGCTTGCCAGTCACAGTCTGACAATAAAGAACCTGGTCTTTTACAAGGTTGTTAGTTGCCGAAAAGGTGGTTGCCGGTTTACTTGCCATAACCGGACCTTCATCAGTAATGGCGTTGAAGTCGGCAACGGTCATCCCAACAAGGGCCAGTTTCGTGTTGTTTTTTGTTAGTAAACGATCAACCACTATCTGCCCATTAGAATCGGTAAAAGCCCTGACAGATTCATCCGCCGGCGAACACAGGGTAGCTTTGTTGGTCGCACCATAATAATAAATCAGATCCACCTCGCCGGATGAGAGCGCTGCCTGGTTGAGGCTCATCAGTAAATTATCCTCAACAGAATAGAAGCTGCTGCCCTCCGGGTTTTCAAGGTCTGACATAATCACAGCGGTATAGGAATATATTTCTCCTGCAATGATCTGGATGTTGCGTGGAACGGTGGTCATCTCACCTTCGTTGGTTACCACAAAATCAACCACAATGGTGGAGCCAGCTGCCACGGTTACCGGTATGGGGGCTATAAAAATAACCATAGCTGCCCGTACTCCTGCCGGGAAAACGGTATCTGCAGTGAATAAAACAATATTGTCGATTTTTCCGGTCATCTCCACTTTCTTCAAGTCCGTGTCAGAGGAGACCGTCACCTCATAATTCATTTTTTCACCAGGCCTGGCCGTTGTGGTTATAGACGGGCTGACATTAACTACAGGCGGAGATGCAATAGGTGTAGGTGTGCAGGAGAAAAGGAATGCTGCCAGTCCAAACACAGTGACTGTTACCATAAACAAGGATTTTTTCTTCATGATGATATTGCTTTAATTATTTTAATTATTAGTCGGCCCCGACGACATCAGCCTTCCGGGCATTTTCAAAAGACAAAAGTGAGGACTAAAAGTTCTGGGAGTGTTACATAATTTTAGGTATGACTTACATAACTCACACTTTCTGCCCGACTTCATCTTTGATCTGGTACTGATGACCGCATCCACGCCAACCACTTTTTAATCAAATCAATCCTTAATTTAGCACTTATGCCACGTCCATATCAATGAGCTGTTAAAGACATCCTAAAATTTGTAAATTTGAATTATGAAAAGACTTACCCTACCCCTGACTTTTATTTTGCTTTTATTGTTTGTTATCTCCTGTTCCAAAACCGATCCGACCGATCAGGATACGCACCAACCCGCGACCATTGAATTGATTGCCATGGCGGATCAAAACGCTGAATTCAAATCGCTCCTCATCCAATCGATCGAGTTGGCGCGTATTGAAAACCCCGACAAAAAGACGAATCCGGCCCAGACTCTCGATGAGTATTATTCTTTTATCGATTGGGCCTCCGGCTGCATGCCCTGGAGTGTACTCAAGGAGCCGACCTTTCCCCTTCTTTACGATCAGATCGATCAGAGTCTGGATTACTTCTACTTTGTGATCGACCAGCCGCTGTCCGAACTGGATGGCAGGGGTTTGTTCCGGAATACTCTTCAGTATTATGAACCCTACAGAACCTGGATGATCCATTTTGTGAAAGCCTGGGGAGCCTACCTGGATACGCCCGATTCCTGGAAAAATGAATACTATTTAAAAGCCCTCGAGGATCCGCGGTTCGGTTTGAATAAAGGCTGGTATGAGGATCCGTCGAAATGGACCACCTTCAACCAATTCTTCGCGCGGTATCTGAAATCACCGGATCAACGGCCCATTGCCAGTCCGGATGATCAGAGCGTAGTGGTTTCGCCTGCCGATGCCGTTCCACAGGGAGTTTGGGACATCGATGCCAACTCCAATCTGGTAGATACAAAAGGGGTACAGATTAAATCCTCAGTGGTTTATTCCATCAGGGAACTGCTGGGTGAGAGCAGCGCCTACAAAGATGCTTTTGCCAATGGTATACTAACCCATACCTTTCTGGATGTGCATGATTATCACCGGTATCATTTCCCGATAGGAGGTACTGTGTTAGAAGCCAAAATCATCGCGCAGGACGATGCCGCCGGTGGTATTGTTACCTGGAGCCCGGAGAAGAACCGATACCTGTTCGATCCCACCATAGCCGGTTGGCAGTTCATCGAAACCCGCGGCTACGTGATCCTTCAAACCGAAAAATACGGTTTGGTAGCTTTGATGCCGGTGGGGATGTCGCAGATTTGTTCCGTAAATTTCGAGAAGAATGTGCAAGTCGGGGCCAAGGTCAACAAGGGCGACATGCTGGGATACTTCCTCTTTGGCGGCTCCGATTTTGTGTTGCTGTTTCAGAAGAATGCCGGCTTCCAGCTCACGGCTCCCGGCGATGGCACCACCTACCAGCATCTTTTGATGGGAGAAAGTTTCGGTACGTTGAACGAACCGTAAAATGACAACTGTCCGGAATCTGCAAAAAATGTTTAATGGAATAATTTATATCCTTAAGCATATAATTGATTATATTTGTACAGATATATATCTGAAAGCATATAATGAAACGTTTAGCAGAATTTGTAAAAGAGCATAGAAGAGCAGTGAATCTCACCCAGGAGGAGTTTGCAGAACGGGCAGGAGTTGCCTTGACTGTCATACGCAAAATTGAGCAGGGCAAAACAAATTTGAATCTGGAAAAAGTAAACCTGGTATTGAGCATGTTCGGTCATGAATTAGCGCCTGTAAACAATAAAGAACTCGTTAAATGAGAAGGGGTAAGGTATATTACAAGGATCTTCCGGCCGGGGTTATAACTGAAACCAATGAAGGCGAATTTGTTTTTCAATATAATGAGCAATATGTGATTGAGCATCCGTTTGAGTTTATCTCGTTTACCATGCCTGTTACAGACAAACCTTATTCTGACAAAAGGCTTTTTCCACTGTTTGAAGGGTTGATACCGGAAGGGTGGTTATTGGAAATCGCTTCGAAAAGCTGGAAAATAAACCGAAATGACCGCATGGGATTATTACTGGCATGTTGCCAAAACTGCATTGGCGCGGTAAGTGTGGTACCCATATCAGAAGAAGATGGAGAATAAGTGTATATATTGTTATGAACCCATTGAAACTGCGGTCAATTTTCATGAGAAATGCTGCAAGCAGTTCTTTGGGGCTACGCTGGCTCCGAATGTCCCATACTCGATTGATCAGATGGCTGATTTAGCTAAGGATGTAGTTGATCGCAGTATATCTGTGCCAGGAGTACAGCCCAAACTTTCCATGTCGCTTGTGAAAGAAACTCAAGGAAAAGCGAATACCCGATTAACAGTGGTAGGAGCACTCGGCGGGCTTTACATTTTCAAACCACCTTCTGATAAATATTCGGAAATGCCCGAAAACGAGCATCTAACTATGAGAATAGCTGAGGCTTATGGCATACGTGTCGTTCCTTCAAGTTTGATACGCCTGGCATCCGGAGAATTATCCTATATCACGAAACGAGTTGATCGTACCGTGACGGGTAAAAAAATCCACATGTTGGATATGTTCCAGATCACCGAAGGATTTGACAAGTATAAAAGCTCAATGGAGAAAGTAGGCAAAGCGCTGCACAACTATTCACAGAACACCCTTTTGGACAAGGTGTTATATTTCGAATTGTCTGTTTTTTGTTTTTTAACTGGCAACAACGATATGCACCTAAAGAATTTCTCGATGATCGAAAGCCCTTCAGGTTGGGTATTGGCTCCGGCATATGACCTGCTCAACGTGGCAATCGTGAATCCGGACGATCAGGAGGAACTGGCACTCACGCTTCAAGGCAAAAAGAAGAAGCTAAAGTGGGAGCATTTTGAGCAATTTGGAATAGAGTTGGGACTTACCAAAAGGCAAATTAATGGTGCTTTGGAGAGAATGGTTAAAAACAAATCAAAAGCCATTGAATGGATTAAAAAATCCTTTTTATCAGATGGCATGAAAAATGCATATCAGCGTGTTCTTGAAAAAAGGTACGAACAACTTAACCTGTTCGGTAAATAGTCAGGATGGCTGGAAAAGGCGGACAGATCGTTCAACGACCGGCTCAATTTGAAATCATTCTCAGGATAAATTGACATGCTATTCATCAATGGAATACTACTTCCAATCCTTTTCAGCGTGCCACCAGCACCTTGCAAACCGACATTGCGGCTCCCCCGGTCAGCCTGCCATAGTAAAGCCCGGCCGGATACCCTGAAAGATCAACCGTTTTCCTGACCTCACCCGAAGGTTAGGTGCCAAGGTCAAAAGTCTCCTAACATTCCCACTATTCTTCCTTATAAATCCTTAATTTCAAAAATCTGTAACGCTTCTTGCGGATCATTACTTTCGAAACCCCTTTTGAACCATTTCAAACGCTGCGCAGATGTTCCATGGGTGAATGCATCCGGAACAACATGGCCCTGAGATTGTTTCTGTATCCGGTCGTCCCCAATTTGGCTGGCAGCATTTAAGGCTTCTTCAAGGTCCCCCTTTTCAAGCAGGCCGCTCGCTTCATCAGAAAGATGGGCCCAGAGCCCAGCATAAAAATCAGCTTGAAGTTCCAGCCTGACGGATAGCTGATTTGCCTTGGTCTGGCTGGACTGTGCCATTTGCGCATGTACCTCCTGCAGAGTACCTAACAGATTTTGAACATGGTGGCCAACCTCATGGGCGATTACATAAGCTTGGGCAAAATCCCCGGAAGCCCCAAACCTCGAACTCAGTTCATCGAAAAATTTTAAATCAAGATAAACCTTTTGATCTTCTGAACAATAAAATGGCCCGGAGGCAGACTGAGCAAATCCGCAGGCGGATTCCACAGCTCCGCTAAACAACACGAGGATTGGTTTTTTGTATGTTAAACCCGACTGTGTAAAAATACTAGTCCAAACGTCTTCAGTACTGGCTAGTACAGCAGATGACATTTCAGCAAGTTCATTCTCCCGTGGCGTGGACTCTACCATCTCCGTTTTGGTTTCATTGCCCGGTTGGAATGAGTTTAGCAACTCGCCCGGGTCTCGGCCAAGGATCAGATAAATGATTACCCCTAGTATGGTGATCCCCCCGCCAGCGAAAGCGGCAGGCCTGCCCATACCACGCCGATCCTCAACATTGGAACTTCGCCTTAGATTTTGCCATTTCATCGGATATAGTAATTAAGTTTATAGATTAGTAATCTGCTATTTAACATTCATGATGCCCAAATCTAAGAATAAATAAATTCATACGCATGATTGAAAGATGGGAGCAGTTTTGTAACCTTGAATTAACACCTATGGCATTCCAAAATATGGGCTAAAATATAGGCAGACGTTTTAAAAGCTGATCGACGGAAATCCTGACATCGAGCTTTAATATAAAAGAGGCTGACTCACAATTGAGATATTTGAACATGATTTTTCCAATATTTAAAACTTGCACATGGATATTTGGTGGTATCAGCAACATCTTTGGTGTAAATTTAAAGCAGAAATCATTTTTGTTAAGGTTTCATT
>JBBQOG010000095.1:0-9566 GCA_038330665.1 Bacteroidales bacterium | reverse complement strand
TGACCCTATTAATAGCCTCCTGTTTTACCAGGCGTTAAAAAAACATCACGTTGCAGCCGAATATATTCAGTGACCCTCGGGCGATCATGGATTGAACGGTTACCAGGGACCGATGTGGGAGGAGTGGCAAACAAAAGCATTGCTCTGGTTGACGACTATCAATACTCAATCGAAATGAGTGTTCCGGTTATCAAATGAAAGGTAAACAATGCGTATAAAGATTTATCTGAGCTTCATCATGCTGGTTCTTACACTGGGTGGTTTGAAAGTTCACGGGACCCTCATTCCCATGACCGACCGAAATGTGGCGGTTGGTCTTTCGCCCTACAACTGGGTATGGGAGAACGAAGGCATCAGTTCTACCGTTAGCGGTGCTTCCCTCACCGTTAAATTTAAGGGAACCCGGAAAGTTGCACTCCTGGTTAGTACCGATCATCTGGTATTTTCCGCACCCCAACGATATCCGATTATCGCCTGGACCGTTAACGGGGGCAAGGTTATTCTTCACCAGCTGGTGGCCGGTGAATCCATGATTCTACTTTCGGAAGGGGTCCCTGACCCTTTAATAGATCTTTATATCCATGGAATGTCACCTTTTGAGAACCGGTATCAAGGCGATCTGCCGGTAAATTCAGTCAAACTCAACAGTTTTTTTATAGATGATGGCGGATCGACCGTAAGAGCGAAACTTTCCAAAAGAATCTGGTTGACTATTGGTGATTCGATACTGGCCGGAGATGGGGCGGCACTGAATGAAGATGACGGTCGTCCGGATGATAACCGATGGGCTTCCTCGGATGATCCGCGTGCCAGTTATGGGTACCTGCTTGCCGGGCATTTTGGATACCGTGAATCCCGTCTGGCCTGGGGTGGTTATGACTGGGGTGGGGGGATGGCCGGATTGCCAGCTTTAGAGAACCTGATCGACAGTGCCACCTCTACTATCAGCAGGCTATACCGTGGCAAACTCATGCCCGTGCCCGATGTAGTGATGATCAATCTTGGTGAAAACGGAGCACCTGCGGCCAAGGATGTAGTTGATGCACTGACAAAATTGCGAAGTCGTGTAAAAAAGGGTACCCGGATTATCGTGATGGTGCCGGTTTCAGGACGTGCAGGAAGCCCAGTAACCCAAGCTTTTCAAGTGTATAAAAAATCTTCAGATGATACTCATGCATACCTGGTCGATTTGGGTCGGATTGCCTTTGCAACCTGCGATGGCCAACATCCGACCGCAATAGCACATCAGACGATTTTTCGGGCGGCAATTGCTCATTTTGAACCGATCTGTACCACTAAATAATCAGGAGAATGAAAAAATTACTTTCCTTATTCTGTTGCGTCCTCTTGAGCGTTATACTGATGCAATGCACGACGAAGGATCCGGATGCGCATACGGTTCTGGCTAAAAATTTCCAGACTCCGCCTCCGGAAGCCCGCCCTTGGGTGTATTGGTTCTGGCTCAATGGAAATATCTCACGTGAAGGCATTACCGCAGATCTTGAGGCCATGAATAGGGTTGGCATCGGCGGCGTGCTGATCATGGAAGTCGATCAGGGTGCTCCGGTGGGCCCGGTCGACTTTATGAGTGACCAGTGGCGCGACCTGTTCAAGCATATGGTCTCAGAAGCGAACCGGTTGGGTATCGAGGTGAACATGAATAATGATGCCGGATGGAATGGCAGCGGGGGCCCCTGGGTGCCACTTGATAAATCTATGCAGGTGGTGGTGGCCAGCGAAATGAACGTTAAAAGCGGATCAAAATTTCAGGGCAATTTACCGAAACCCCATTCGAACAGTGATTTTTACAGGGATATCGCTGTGCTGGCTTTCCCATCCACGGTGGATGTCGACAATCCTCTGTACCGGATTCGTGACCTTTCAGGAAAAAGCATGTCGACTGGAGGGATGTCACCCGGAAGTCAGGGTGCGATTTCTGAAAATCAAATACCCGCCGGGGCAGCGATTGCGCGTAAAGATGTTTTGAATATTTCGGCACTCATGGATTCCACCGGAATGTTAAACTGGGATGTTCCGCCCATCAAGGGCAAACCCACCGGTGAATGGACCATCGTCCGTTTCGGACATACTTTCACAGGTGCCGTTAATGGCCCCGCACCCGCCTCAGGAACCGGCCCGGAATGTGATAAACTCAGCAAGGAGGGCGTGGAGGCGAATTATCAGGGTATGATCGCAAAGCTGGTTCAGGACAACCGTCCGCTCGTCGGGAAAACATTCACGGCTACGCATGTCGACAGCTGGGAAGTGGGCCCGCAGAACTGGACTCCTAAAATGCGGGAGGAGTTTGAAACCCGCCGGGGATATGATATGACCCCTTATATGCCTGTATTAACCGGGCGTATTGTGGACAGTCCGGAAATCTCGGAACGGTTCCTCCATGATGTGCGCCAGACGATTTCAGATCTGCTGGCTGCTAATTATATCGGTCATCTGCGGGAGCTGGCGAATAAGGACGGGTTGAGGCTAACGATGGAAGCCTATTCCACGCCGGCAAATGACATGGATGTCGGGAACTATATTCAGGAGCCGATTGCCGAATTCTGGTGGCCGGGCGGTGGAGGATTTTACTGGACATTGAAATCGATGTCGTCGCTGGCCCATGTCAATGGTCATAACATTGTCGGCGCCGAGGCATTTACCGCCGACGACGGGGAACGCTGGCTCGCACATCCCGCCTTAATTAAGGCATTGGGCGACAAGGCATTTTGTGAGGGAATCAACCGGTATATCGTACACCGTTATGCCATGCAGCCCTGGGTGGAGGACCGACGACCGGGGATGACCATGGGCCCCTGGGGATTGCATTACGAACGCACCCAAACCTGGTGGGAAGACTCGAAAGCCTGGCATGAATATGTTAGCCGCTGTCAGTTTATGCTCCGGCAGGGAACTTTTGTTGCCGATGTACTTAGTCTCCAATCGGAAGAACCACTACAAAGATTCCGCACCCTAAAGCTGGCCGGATATGACTATGATGGGATCAGTGCGGAAGCATTCCTCAAAGATGTTACCGTGGCGGAAAATCAACTGGTGGTTCCCTCAGGCATGAAATACCGTTTGCTCGTCTTGCCGGATGCCAGTGAAATGTCACCGTTGATGCTGGAAAAAATCACAGCCCTTGTGGAGGCAGGTGCTACCGTGACCGGCACCCCACCCTTAAAGGCATTCGGCCTCAGCGGATACCCGGAATCAGATGAGCGGGTAAAATTCCTCGCAGAAAACCTATGGGGGAAAAAAATGGAAACTGACCATGTCGTGGGCCCCGGTCACGTGTGGACCGGAAAATCTCCCGATGAGGTGCTAGCTGGAATGGGAATCAAACCTGATTTTATTTCCAGCCGGTCGCTGAATTTTATTCACCGGAAATTGGCCGATATGGACGTTTACTTTATAGCAAGTGCGGATCCGAACCCGGTGGATGCGATATGCAGTTTCAGGGTAAAAGGCATGAATCCTGAAGTCTGGCACCCGGAAAGCGGTCTGATCGAACCCGTTACGCTATTTGAAGAATCCGATGGAACGACCAGGATCCCGCTGCGTTTCGAACCCTCAGGATCAATGTTCGTGGTTTTCAGAAAAGGTACCGTTAAAGGATCGGATCATATCGTTTCGATCAAACGGGACGGTGCAGAGTTGGTTGATATGACCCTTAAAATTGCAATACCTGCTAAAGCCGAAAAAGCAGCCGATGTGACCGGATCCTTTACGATGTCGGCCTGGGTTAAACCAGATATTGATATCCCCTTGCCCATACAAACCAACGTGGGTGTCACGGCCCTTTCCGGGGAGCGTAACGATGTGGTGTATGCCGCTCCGGGCCATGAGGTGTGGACCGATAACGATGCAGGTGCCGGCTTTGGTGTGGGAACAAACGGTATTGGCATCTATGAACACAGCTCCAATTATTTCCCGGCTCTCCTGGTTCATCCGGCTGTAATTACTGCCTGGACCCACGTAGCGGTTGTATATCAGGATAATACCCCGAGTTTATGGATCAACGGAAAGTTGGCGGCGAAAGGTCTTAAAAGTTCGAAAATCGTGCATGGCAGTGTCGGAGTGACGCATACCCGGACGGTCAAGCCATTCAGCGGGCAATTCACCGCACTCATTCAATTTCCAAAAGCCCTTTCCGCTGAGGAAATTTTGAAGCTTTCCGGAACCCTGCCCGATACGTCGGTTGTGAAGATTCCGGAACCTGCCTTTGATCTGTTGTCGCATGAATTCATACGGAATGGCGAATATGAGATTAAAACAGCGGATGGATTCCTGAATACACTGAATATTGCCAGCATACCCGACAAGCAACCCATTAACGGACCCTGGAACGTGCAGTTCGAGCCCGGCTGGGGAGCACCTGATAATGTGGCGTTTAAAACGCTGGTCTCATGGAGTAGATTTCCGGATGACGGGGTCCGGTATTTTTCCGGATCAGCCACTTATCATAACTCTTTTGATTATACTCCTGCTTCCACCAATTCCCACGAAATGTCACCCTCGGTTTATCTGGATCTGGGTAAGGTGGCCGTGATGGCGGAAGTGACGATAAACGGAAAAAATCTGGGACTTCTCTGGAAACCACCTTATAGGATAGATATCACGGATGCCGTAATACCGGGCACCAACGATCTTCAGATAAGAGTGGTGAATCTGATGATAAACCGAATGATAGGCGATGAAAGCCTTCCGGAAGATTCGGATCGGAAGGCAAACGGTACGCTCAATAAATGGCCGCAGTGGCTGCTGGATGGCAAACCCAGTCCGACCGGAAGATTCACGTTTTCCAGCTGGCGCCTTTGGAATAAAAATTCGACGCTTCAAGTATCCGGACTGCTCGGTCCGGTTATCGTTCAAACCACATTTAAATACACCGGAGTAAAAAAATAGTGACATATGCAAAAGAAAATAATCGTTTTAGGTGCAGGAATGGTCGGAAGTGCCATGGCAATTGACTTGGCCGGCAAATTCAGTGTGACCCTTACCGACCGGAATCACGACCCGTTAGAAAGAGCCCGGGAAAAATGTCCATCGCTCGAGGTGATGGAACTCGATGTCACCGAAACGAATCAGCTGAAATCCGCAGTCAGGCCGTTTGATCTGGTTCTCTGCGCTGTTCCCGGATTTCTGGGATTTAACACACTATCGGCGGTTATTCAGGCTGGAAAAAACGTGGTTGATATTTCATTTTTTCCGGAAAATTGCCTGGATCTGGATGCCCTGGCAAAAGAGAATAATGTAACGGCAATCGTGGATTGTGGGGTAGCTCCGGGAATGGGAAACCTGATCCTCGGTTATTATAACAAAACATTGCGCCTTACGGATTTTGAATGTCTGGTCGGAGGCCTCCCGCGGAATAAAAAATGGCCGTTTAACTACAAAGCGCCCTTTTCTCCCGCAGATGTAATTGAAGAATATACTCGTCCGGCACGCTATGTTGAAAATGGGAAAATGATTGTAAGAGAACCGCTTACGGATTGTGAATTTGTGGAATTCGACAAAGTTGGAACTCTTGAAGCCTTCAATTCCGATGGCCTGCGCTCAATCATTCATACGATGCCGCATATTCCGAACATGAAGGAGAAAACGCTCCGTTATCCGGGTCATGTGGAATATATCCGGGTATTGAAATCGAGCGGGTTCTTTGGTACGGAACCGGTCGATCTGGATGGACAGATGGTCCGGCCTATTGATTTTACGTCGAGAGTATTGTTTAAAGAGTGGAAGTTAGGCGATATGGAGGAGGAATTTACCGTGATGAGGATTACCCTGAAAGGGATGAATCCTGATGGCCGCAAAGAGGAGGTAGTTTATCATTTGCATGATGAATATGACGCCGCCACCCAAACCTCATCCATGGCAAGAACAACCGGTTACACCGCTTGTGCGGCGGTAAATATGTTCCTGGATGGACTTTTAACTGCCAAGGGAGTGTTTCCTCCCGAGTGGGTGGGAAGTGAGGAAGGTTGTTTGGATTATATTATTAAATATCTGAATGATAGGGGTGTCGTTTACAGTAAGGTGGTAAATTTGATTTGAAAAGCTAAAATATTTTCACATGAAATTCAATCAGGAAAAAGATAAAGAATGCTTATGCGGTGGTAATTGTACTCCGGTTATTGATCGGCGTAATTTCCTCCGGATGACAGGGCTTGGCTCGCTCGGTTTATACGCCGGGTTGCCATTGATGGCGGGACCATTCAGTGCTTCGGAAATAGGCGACCTGGTGCCGGTCGATAAAAAACTCCGGCCCGAATGGGTAAAGAGCCTGTTTGAAAGAGGTAAGCCACAGGTATATAAAGGGGAAGAGCTGAAGTATATCGGAATGCCGGTAGGGGGTATCTGTGCCGGTCAGCTTTACCTTGGAGGCGATGGGAACCTATGGCACTGGGATATTTTTAATAAGAAGTTTGCTACCGGTGACAGTCATTATGCACATCCGGTGGTTCCGGAATCGCCATTGAAACAAGGGTTCGCTATTAAGGTCACCTCAGGAGGGAAATCGGAAGTGCGGAAATTAAACCAGGAGGAATGCTCCGGAGTGACTTTTCGGGGAGAATACCCGATTGGTAAGGTTGATTATCAGACGGATCCGGTGTCGGTGACTCTTGAGGCGTTCTCTCCGTTTATTCCGCTTTCGGTGGATGAATCGAGCCTGCCTGTCACGGTAATGCAGTTTACCGTTAAAAATCAGGGAACCGCGCCTGTGGAAGCCACTATTTATGGTTGGCTTGAGAATGCCGTTTGTTTATACAACCGGGGTCTCGAAGGTACCCGGCATAATAAAGTTATGCACCGAAAAGGATTCAGCTATCTGGATTGCAGTGCAAGGGCGGCACCGGCTCCCAAAAAACCGGAACGTCCGGATATCCCATTCGAAGATTGGTCGAAGGAGGAGTATGTCGGATGGATCGCGGAAGGCAATGCTTTTGGCAAAGGTCCGATACGTAAATCGCAAATACCGGATTATCAGGGTGACGTGGGGGGAGATACGGAGCGGGTGGTCAATTCACATGCCACTGCCATGACTGCAGCTGAAGTGGGTGACCGCGACACGGCTATGGGTACCCTTTTGAGCAAAAATTTTAAGATTGAACGGAAATTCATCAATTTCTGGATCGGAGGCGGATCGCATAAGGACAAAACCTGTTTAAATATTCTGGTTGACGGGAAGGTGGTTCGTCAGGCTACGGGCCAGAACAATAATAAGATGCATCTGGAGAGTCTTAGTGTAAGCGATTGGGAAGGCAAAGAAGCCGCCATTCAAATAGTGGATGCTGAAACCGGAGGTTGGGGGAATATCGGGGTCGGACGAATTTATTTCAGCGACCAGCCGGCCACAATGGAAAAACTCGAGGATGTTTTTGATTTCGGAACCATGGGACTGTTGTTGTCAGGTCCTCCGGCGGAATTTTCGAGTCCTGATTATAAAGGCGAAATGGGCGAAACCTCGCAAGTGGAAAGTGCTTCAACATCCTTGAGTGGTGAGCTTTTCGGTTCACTCGGCAGGACTATGAAACTCGGAGCGGGAGATTCATCAGAGGTTACATTTGCCTTGGTGTGGAATTTTCCAAACCTGAAGGAGCCGGGGACGGGACGGTATTATGCTTCAAAATTCGATAATGCCCTGAGTGTTGCCGACTATTTTGCAAAAAATGAGGAACGACTCACCAGATTAACCAAACAATGGCGTGACACCTGGTACGATTCCACGCTCCCTTACTGGTTTCTCGACCGGACCTTCACAAATGCTTCCATTTTAGCGACTTCAACCGCTTTTCGATTTTATGACGGAAAATTCTGGGGTTGGGAAGGGGTGGGTTGCTGTCAGGGTACCTGTACCCATGTTTGGCACTATGAACAGACTATGGGCCGGATTTTTCCTGAACTTGATATAGTTCTCCGGGAAATGACAGACTTTAATACCCTGGATAGTTTCAAAGGTGATGGGGTGGTCGAATATCGCGGCAAGGGGAGCGGCTCTGCCATTGATGGCCAGGCCGGTATTATTCTGCGGAGCCTGAGGGATCATCAGATGTCGCCGGATAATGAATTCCTGAAACGCAACTGGGAGAAAATCAAAAAGGCTCTGGAGTGGATGATCGCCCAGGATGGTACCGGTGACGGCATCCTGAAAAAAAACCAGCATAATACGCTTGATGCAGAATGGTATGGCGAAGTGGCATGGTTAAGCGGACTATACCTGGCAGCGCTGCGGGCCGGTGAGGAGATGGCTACGGAAATGGCCGATCCTGATTTTGCCGCCCGGTGCAACAGAATCCTTGCTGCCGGGAAGAAAAACTTTGTCGGGAAGATGTGGAACGGAGAGTATTTCATCCAGGTGGCAGATCCGTTAAAAGCCAATACGGTTGGCTCCTATGATGGCTGCGAGATCGACCAGGTGCTGGGGCAAAGCTGGGCATGGCAGGTCGGCCTTGGAGAAGTGTTGCCGCGGGAACAAACAAGGGAGGCCCTGAAGTCCCTGTGGAAATACAATTTTACCCCCGATGTGGGTCCGTTCCGGGAGGCCCATAAACCCGGCCGGTGGTATGCCATGGCCGGAGAAGCCGGAACCCTGATGTGCAGCTGGCCTAAAGGAGAAAATAAAAGGGTGACAACCAATTATGATTTTTACTTCAACGAGTGCATGAACGGTTTTGAGCATCAGCTTTCAGGCCACATGATATGGGAAAATATGCTGCTGGAAGGGTTTGCCATCGAGCGGGCCATACACGACCGATATCATGCAATTCGCAGGAATCCCTGGAATGAAGTGGAGTGCGGCGATCATTATGCCCGTTCCATGGCCAGTTACGGAGTCTTCCTGGCAGCTTGCGGATTTGAGTATTACGGACCTAAAGGCCATATCGGGTTTGCCCCACGGCTGACCCCGGAAGATTTTAAGGCTCCTTTCACCTCAGCCGAAGGGTGGGGGACTTTTGAGCAGAAGGCCGAAGGCAACGGGCTAAAGGCAAAAATTAGTATCAAGTATGGAAAGCTGAAAGTCAAAAGTATTGCCTTGTATGGCAGGAAGGAGGCTTTGTCGGAAAAAGCCCGAGTTACATTGAATGGAAAGCCTGTGGGAGCCGTTATTTCCTATCATGAAGGACCTGTAACTGTGACTTTAAAGCGGGCCTTGACCATCCACGCAGAGGATGCTCTTGAATTGCTTATCCCTCAAAAACCTAACTTATGAAGTTTCGTGGCTTACCATTCTCAGGGATAATCCTTGGCATTATTTCTGTCATTTTATTTTCCTGTAAAACCGGAAAGGAAACCGGACCTGCTGAACGGTTAAGAATGAACCTTGATGAAAATTGGCGTTTTCATCTCGGAAATGCCGCGGATCCGGCAAAGGATTTCAATTTCAGTACGGACCTTCTTTTTGCTAAAAGTGGCCGGGCCGACCGCTCTCCTGTAAACCCACGCTTTGATGACGGTGATTGGCGGGTGTTAGACCTTCCGCACGACTGGGCCGTGGAACTCCCGTTTGTTGAGTCAAAAGATTTTAATGTGATGTCACACGGATACAAGGCCATTGGTGGCCTCTA
>JBBQOG010000094.1:0-9641 GCA_038330665.1 Bacteroidales bacterium | reverse complement strand
GTATATTTCCAGCCCCTGTTCATGAGGTACAATTCCCGGTTTACCTCGACAAAGCGCGTCCGGTTATCGTTCATCCGCCGGGCATACTCCTTTCCGCTCTGGTCGAATCTCCATACCCAGGCAAGGTTGGCGGCAATCAGGATAATTGCCGGAATGATCCAGTTTCGAAGCTTCATGATTAGTTCGGACAAATGGACAGTCCTTTGCATCCGTCCATGGCACGGAGCGTTTTCTTGCAGCACAGGATATAATTGTAATCAACCACCAGGTGAGTAAACTGGGCTCCCACCCAGCCTCCCATGCTTTCGAGATGTTCACCGGATTTAACTTTGACAGTTTGAGTCTGGTATCCGACCAGAACCCCGTCGGGCGCATTATCGTTGCCCACCACATCGCCAACACCACCGTCGCCGGTGGCCAGTGCATTGATTCCAATGAAATTTCCGGTCAGAATCATCAGTATAGCCAGAATGTAGCTAAGCCGTTTGAAATTAAAGGTTTTCATATTTTTAAATAGTTAAGGGATTATATCTGGTATATATGCAGACCACAAGGCTGAATGGAAAAAAGTACCGGTGTTTATTTTTATCTACTTTAGCAACTTAATTTATCTGGCATGATCACATTTGAAAGAGCCTTGGAAATAGCTTTAGATAAGGCAATTACCTATGGAACGGAAGCCATTTCGTTCGAAGAAGCCGATGGAAGGGTTTTGGCTGAGCGGGTTTTTTCCGATTCCGACATCCCTCCATTTAACAAAAGTGCAATGGATGGTTATGCCTGCCGACTTGAAGATATCCCGAGGCCGATGAGGGTGATCGAGGTGATCCGGGCGGGAATCGCACCTGTTCATAGAGTGGCTGAAGGGGAATGTTCCCAGATCATGACCGGTGCTATCATTCCGGAAGGTGCCGATACGGTGATCAAAGTGGAGGAATGTACGGTGGATTCAGATCCTGAACGAGGAATTTCGGTTCAGTTTACGGGAGAAAAAACACAGGCTAATATCTGTTACCAGGGAGAGGACCTCCGGTCGGGCCAGCCCGTTCTGGAACCTGGAACCCTGCTCGGAACCCGCCATGTGCCTGTCCTGGCCACCGTGGGTGGGATCTTTATTAATGTCTACCGGTTTCCCTCTGTTGGAATTCTTTCGACCGGAACCGAACTGGTGGAACCCGGAGAAAAGCCGGGAATCTCTCAGATCCGGAATACGAATGCATACCAGATGATTGCCCAGCTGGCAAAATTGGGTATCGACAGCGATTATTTCGGAATCGCGCCGGATAATGAAGAAACCACACGGGCCATGATTTCCGGTGCACTGAAAGACAATGATATTCTGATTCTCAGTGGTGGCGTATCAATGGGCGAGTTTGATTTTGTACCGGTGGTACTGGAAAGCCTGGGAATCCATGTGGAATATAAGCAGTTGGCTATTCAGCCGGGTAAACCTACGCTGTTTGGCACGGGGAATGGTAAGTTCGTGTTTGGATTGCCCGGAAATCCGGTATCGTCTTACTTTATACTGGAGCTGCTGGTCAAACCATTTATATATGAGTGCATGGGGCACCGTTGGAATCCGCCTGTGCTCCGGCTCAGGGCCGGAACACGTATCACGCGGAAAAAGAGCACCCGGCTTTCGTGGACGCCCGTAAGGATTGACCCGGAAGGAAGGGTTCACCCGGTTGAATACCATGGCTCCGCGCATATCTTTGCCCTAAGTAGTGCAGATGGCATTATTCCGGTCCCTATCGGAAAATCAATAATCGAAGAAGGGGAATTTGTAGATGTTAGACCGATTTAACAGGAATATCAATTATTTACGAATCTCGATAACGGACAGGTGTAACCTGCGTTGCACCTATTGCATGCCTGAAGAGGGCGTAGTACCGCTAAATCATGAAGATATCCTGCGATATGTCGAAATCGTGGAGGTCGTAAAGGCAGCGGTGGATCGGGGGATCAATAAGGTCAGAATCACCGGAGGGGAACCACTGGTCCGAAAGGGAGCGGTGGGTTTGGTGGAGATGCTGGCTTCCATTCCGGAAATCTTGGATCTTTCCATGACCACGAATGGTGTCCTTTTGGAGAAATATGCCACCGAACTAAAAAGTGCGGGTCTTCATCGGGTAAATGTCAGTCTGGATACTTTGAATCCCGACCGGTACCGGAGGATCACACGATCGGGAGATATCAGCCAGGTACTGGCAGGTATCGATGCGGCTGTTGCAGCCGGATTATCGCCGGTAAAAATCAATTGTGTCATCCGTAACTCCCCGGATGAGCCGGATGCGAAATCCGTAGGCGAATACGCTAAAAGCAAAGGGCTCGAAGTGCGGTATATTCCCGAAATGGATCTCGATAAGGGCTTTTTCGGACAGGTGATCGGCGGTGAGGGGGGAGATTGTGCCAACTGCAACCGGTTGCGCCTGACCAGCAACGGGCTCATCAAGCCCTGCCTCTTCAGCGATTCCGGTTTTTCAGTTCGTGAAGTGGGACCGGGGAAAGCCATTGAAATGGCCCTGGGGAATAAGCCGGCCTGCGGGACGATCAATACGACGAGTGAATTCTATAATTTGGGAGGGTGAAGAAAAGGAAGAAGGCAAAAGGCAGAAGGCAAAAGGTAAGAATTAAGAAGTAAGAAGTAAGAATTAAGGGAGTTTGGATATGGCAAGTGATAAAAAATTATCTCATACGGATTCACAGGGGAGGGCCCGGATGGTAAATGTAGGTTCGAAGCCTGATCAGCTCAGGATTGCCCGGGCAGGTGGCCATCTCGTTCTGCAGCCGGAAACCATCGAACTCATCACGAAGAACCTCATGAAAAAGGGTGATGTATTGACGGTGGCGGAAATTGCGGGTATTCAGGCGGCAAAACAAACATCCGGCCTGATTCCGCTTTGCCATAATATCAACCTTTCCTCGGTTAAAGTGGTCTGCGAGTTGGGTGACAACCGTGTGGAGGTGACCAGTGAGGTGCACTGCATCGGGCAGACCGGCGTCGAAATGGAAGCACTTACTGCCGTGAGTGTGGCATTACTTACCGTATATGACATGTGCAAGGCGGTGGATAAATTGATGAGGTTGGAGAATATCCGGTTAATCGAAAAAACGAAGCATGAAATTTCCCGATAAAATCCGTTTTGTGGTCATCACATTGAGCGACCGTGCCAGTTCCGGCGAATACGAGGATCTGAGCGGACCGGCCGTTACCTTGGCAATCCATAACTTTTTTGACGAAAAATCGATTCCGGTGGTAATTGAAAATGTGGTTATTCCAGATGATCCGGATCGCTTGCGTCACCTGCTGATTGGCTGCCGGACCCAGGGAACGGAGGTGGTCATCACCACCGGGGGGACTGGTATCGGTCCACGGGATTTTACTCCGGACGTAGTTAAACCGCTGCTTGACAAAGAAATACCCGGAGTCATGGAAATGATCCGGGTAAAGTATGGTTCGATAAAGCCTGCGGCGCTGGTTTCCAGGTCAATTGCCGGTGTGATGTCAGGATCCCTGGTTTATTGCCTACCGGGAAGCCGAAAGGCGGTGGCCGAATATTGTCAGGAGATCCTGCCTACCATCATCCATTCGATCAACATGCTTCTGGCCATCGACGACCATAATTGAATTGCAGTTCATCGTTCAATCACGACCCTGGCCGTCTTTTTCTTGCCTTCTGAAATCACTTCAATGAACCAAATGCCAGGTGTAAGATAAACGGGATCAATTATTTCCCTCAATTCCATCTGGCTGGTAAATTCTTTAAAGATGAAATCCTGTCCCAGCAGATTGATCATCCGGATTTCACCGGACTGCGGTTTTGAGAAAGTGGCTTCCAGGATGAAGGCTCCCGGTGACGGGTTTGGAAATACATCCAATCTTACCCAGAATTCCCACTCATCCAGACCGGCGCTGATTGGGTTTAATTTTCCGGGACTTCCCTTGTCTCCGGCGCCGTAAACCAGACGGGCCGGGAACCAGTGTTCCGGCAGGTCGTTTTCACTAAAAGAATGATAATCCGGATGTAATTCCATGGAAGCACCTGAAACAACAGGCCAGCCGGCGCCATAGGAAACCTGGTCGATCAGGGTGCCGTTTGGGTCAGTAAGGATCAACTGATCGGAGGTGTTGCTCAGCACAAAATTCTGATAAACATAATTGGGCGTAATTCCTCCGTTGGTAAGCGCGTCTCCGTTTTTTGCGAGAACCCAAAACCCTTTAGCCGGAATAATCAGGTTTCCGATGGCGGTTAATACGTGTGAATTGGAGCCTGCATCTTTCAGGGAAAGACCATTTAAAAGCAGATCATGATCCGTTGCATTAAAGATCTCAAACCATTCTCCATTCGCATCACTTACGGCTTCAGGATTAATCATAATTTCCGTGATCAGGATGTCGCCCTGGCCTGGGGCGGTCTGACCGTTCATACTGATCCAATAACCCGCCAGAAATACCGTTAATAAGAACATGTAATGTTTTTTCATTTGATCGAAATTTTTGGTTTATATCCGATATAGATGCATGTTTCGATCCCGAATGGAAAAAACGACCCGGTTAATTTTTAGCACCGCTTAATATCTTTATACTTACGAAATGATAAAAAAAGTAGATTATGCTAGATATTCTTTTGAATCACAGATCGATACGTAAGTTTAAAGCCGATCCTGTTCCTCCGGCTGTTATGGAAAGTATCCTTAATGCAGCCGCGCGCGGCTCCAATACGGGCAATATGCAGGTTTACAGTATTGTGGTGACCCGGGAGGCCGGGATACGCGAGAGGCTCTGGGGGGCACATTTTAAGCAGGACATGGTTCTGGAGGCTCCGGTTCATCTTACTTTTTGTGCAGATTTTAACCGGTTCAGCAAATGGTGCAGCCAGCGGAACGCGGATCCGGGGTACGATAATTTCCTTTCCTTTCTGACCGGTGCCATTGATGCCATGATCGCCGCCCAGAATGCAGTTATCGCT
Source organism: Bacteroidales bacterium (assembly GCA_038330665.1). Taxonomy (GTDB): domain Bacteria; phylum Bacteroidota; class Bacteroidia; order Bacteroidales; family UBA12481; genus UBA12481. Next base: position 4,671 of record JBBQOG010000094.1, on the reverse strand, counting down.
GCGGAGTCGCACGGGTTGGGAATCTGTTATCTTGGAACGGCCACCTGGATGGCCGGGAGGATCATTGAAATTCTTGAACTGCCTGAATTAGTGGTTCCAGTCACTGCCGTGGTGATGGGGTACCCTGCGGAAGCGCCGGCGCTGACCGACCGGTTGCCGGTGGAAGGGGTTGTTCATTACGAAAAATATCAGGACTACCAACCGGCTGATATCGATCGGTTGCATGCGGAGAAAGAGGCACTGGAATCTACGATTGAACTGCTCAGACTGAATGGAAAAGAGACTCTCGCTCAGATATTTACGGATAATCGATATAAACGGGCCGATAATCGCTTCTTTTCCAGGGCTTTCCTTTCGATTCTCGAAAAGCAGGGGTTTATGTTGAACGAGGGTTGATTCAGTGTATTGAAAAACAAGAAAATACCGGTAATCCTTATATTCCTTGCATTATTTGCGTGGAATGGATATTCTCAGGGTACCCTGAGCGTAAATATCCGGATACGGGATTCCTTGGCATCCACTGGTTTCGATTTATTCAGAAAATTGCATCTGACCGATCCGTTGAAGTTGAAAATGTCGGATACCCAATCGAAAATCGACCAGATCCTGACCTACTATGAAAATACTGGTTTCCCTTTCGTCCAGGTAATATTTGATTCGGTTACCCCAGTTCCGCAAGGGATTTCAGGAATTCTCCAGATTACACCCGGGCCGGCGGTTACTGTCGATACGATCATGAACCGCAGTGGCTTCCGCATTTCCCAACCGGTATTGTACCGGATCATGAATATTCGGCCGGGTGACCGATATCGTGAGGCGGCGCTCAAAAGCGCTTCGGCAAGGTTGAACGCAATTCCCTTCCTGAAGCAGATCCGACCACTGGAAGTGGGATTTCACCAGGGAAGTGCATCCGTTTATGTCTTTCCTGAAAAGGCCGGTTCCAACCGGTTTGATGGATGGGTGGGCCTGTCCCCTGACCTGAAATCCCCGGGCAGGTTGTCGTTTTCGGGGGAGGTTTCCTTGCAGCTTAATAACATTATTTCGCAAGGCGAAAACTGGGCCATGGGCTGGCGTCGAAATCAGGATGGATCACAAAAGCTAAACCTCGGTGCCCACCTCCCATACCTGGCCGGCCTGCCGGTGGGTGCAGACGCAAATTTTGAACTTTTCAGGCAGGATACCAGCTATCTGAACATGAGCTGGGATCTGGGCGTGCCCTACCATTTTGGGATGGGACAATTGCTCAATGTATTTGTCAGGCAACGGGAAAGTACAATTATCGGAACCCTTAATGATATACAAAAATCAATTAATCAGCCATTTACAAGTTTGCTTTCAGGAATTTCCTACCAATGGGATCGACGCGATAATAGGATTAACCCTTACCGTGGCATCTATTTGAAACTGGAGGCCTCAACCGGACGAAAAAGTCTGCCGGACACTATTTCCATGCAGCAATCCGAATTTATGGCGGATATCTCCTGGTTCCGTCCCCTGGCCAAAAATTTTACCTGCCTGCTGAGGGTTCAGTCGGGCTACCTGAAATCCCCTGCAACCTATCTGAACGAGCAATACAGGTTGGGCGGACTTTCCCTCCTCCGAGGATTTGATGAGGATGTATTCCATACCGATGCTTATGCGGTTACCTCATTCGAATTCAGATATCTGCTCGACCGTTTTTCGTACCTCGTGGTATTGGCCGACCTGGGAATATTACGAAACCAGGCAAGTCTGAATCCGGGAATCCTAACTCCTGCAGGCATGGGACTAGGGGGCCAGATCCGGACCGCAGGTGGAATCTTCAGAATTATTTTTGCCATTGGAAAGGAGAGTAGTTTGCCCATAAATATCAGGAATTCAAAAATCCACATCGGATACGTGGGAGTCTTCTGAAAATAGGTGTAATTTTGCAAATTCTTAAAAAGACCATTTTGTATGAAGACTAAAGTGAATCCAGTTAAACCGATAGTCCTGATCACCGGAGCTTCATCCGGTATTGGCCGCGCTACCGCCATGCGCCTGGCAAAAGATGGATACCGGCTCATCCTCACCGGCAGACGTGCCGTTACCCTCAAGAAGTTAGTCCTGTACCTCGAGTCAAAATATAAAGCCGAATGCCTTTCCATACCGGTTGATGTGCGGGATTTTACGGCACTTAAAGTGGCTATGGAAGCCCTGAGCGGGGAATGGAAACCGATAGGGGTCCTGGTCAATAATGCTGGTCTGGCTGCAGGTCTGGACCCGGTTCATGAGGGCTCTCTTACCGACTGGAATGCCATGATTGACACCAACATCAAGGGCATTCTTCACATGACCAGGCTGGTTGCTCCCGGAATGATTGAAAGGAAAAGGGGGCACATCATCAATATCGGTTCGATTGCCGGGAAGGAGGTTTATCCGAAAGGTGCTGTATACTGTGCCACCAAGCATGCGGTGGAAGCACTTACAACAGGGATGCGGCAGGATTTTGTCCCGTATGGGGTGAAAGTGTCTTCCGTTTGTCCCGGTGCCGTGGAAACGGAGTTTTCGCTGGTCCGGTTCAAAGGTGATCAGGAACGTGCCGACAAGGTTTACGACGGATTTACTCCACTCGAACCGGAGGATATTGCCGATGTGATCCATTACATTATTACCCGCCCGGCTCATGTAAATATTCAGGATGTCCTGATTATGCCATCGGCACAGGCTTCCGCCACCATCATTCATCGGGATTAATAAGATGAAGCCCGTGCAAAACCGCGAGAATTCGGAAATGTTTGATCAGATCGCCGGTTCTTATGATTTTTTGAATCACCTTTTGTCGATGAATATTGATAAAGGCTGGCGCAGGAAGGCTATCAAATCGATTGCCGAAGTAAAGCCCCGTACCATCCTCGATGTGGCTACCGGTACTGCGGATATGGCAATCGGTGCACTGGTGCTGAATCCGGACCAGGTGACCGGGGTGGATGTGTCCACCGGGATGCTGGAGGTGGGCCGTAAAAAGATCAGGAACAAGGGATTGGAGGCGAGGATCAATTTAGTGGAAGGGGCTTGTGAGGCGCTGCCTTTTGGCGACGCTTCATTCGATGCCGCCATGGTGGCATTTGGGGTCCGGAATTTCAAGGATCCGGAACAGGGTCTGCGTGAAATTTTCCGGGTGTTAAATCCCGGAGGTAAACTGGCGATCCTCGAATTCTCCATGCCACGCAGAAAATGGCTCCGAACTCTGTATCGTTTTTATTTCCATCAGATGGTGCCGGTAATCGGGAAGTGGTTCTCACGCGATTTATCTGCCTATCGTTACCTGCCCGATTCGGTAGAGGCCTTCCCAAAAGGAGTGGAATTTGCTGCCATGCTTACCCGGGCCGGGTTTAAGGAAGCATCTTATAAACCCCTTTCAACCGGTATCTGCGGACTCTATACCGGAATAAAAAGTCGCAACTAAATACTAAGTTATTTGTTTTTGAAGTTATCTTAAGGAATCAACCCGTTCTGCATGTCGTTACGAAAAGGAATTATTCTGGTCTTTCTCTCCATCCTAAGCCTACCGCTGTTTTCTCAGGCCTCAACCGGAACAAATATGGTGATGGCTGATTATCAGCCATTTCACTTTGGGTATTCCTTAGGAGTGAACATGACCGGTTTTGATGTGGTTCCTTTTGATAAAAGTCAATACCAGGTTGAATTGGTTACGGATACAACCAAGGCAACACCAGGGTTGAATCCCGGATTAAGCATCAGCCTGATTACAGATTATCGATTAAGTAAGTATTTGAACCTAAGATTTATTCCGGGAATAACAGGATTTTCGCAACGGAATTTGCGCATAGAAAATAATACCACCGGTGAATTTAAAACCTTTCCTATAGAAAGTATTTTTGTGGATTTGCCGATCCTGTTAAAATACCGTTCCTTAAGGGTTCGCAATCATGCCCCCTATTTTATAGCCGGTATCAACCCGCGTTTTGATTTAATCGGATCCAAGATTGAAGGGTTCAAGCCTGGGACCCGGATTATCAAATCATTTGATATTTACCCCGAACTGGGTGTTGGAATTGATATATATCTCGCTACGGTAAAGGTGGCGATGGAGCTGAAGTTCTCGGTCGGGTTAAATAATATAAAAGTAACAGATATAAACAGCGACAAAGATAAGGCTCAGTTCCAGTTGTTTGAAAAGGGAGTGAGTGCCATTTATTCCAGAATCCTGACCTTATCATTCAATGTGGAACAGTCGCAATAAAATCCGGGTCCCGTCACCATGCGCGAAGTAGAAATAGCGCTGAGTCCCGAGGATTCCTGCCTTCCCAGGCAAATCAGGAAAAAGGCCTGTCAGGAGGCGGGAGTCTCGGCCAATCTGGTTACCGAATTCAGGATATTAAAAAAATCTGTGGATGCCCGCCGACGGCCGATCGTGGTCAGGTTGCTTGTGAGCCTGGCTGTTGATGAGCCGTTAATGCCTGTCATTCAATCTTATAACTGGAATGATGTGGCGAACTCAACACCGGTCATTGTGGTAGGTGCGGGTCCGGCCGGGTTATTCGCCTCCCTTCGCCTGCTGGAGTTGGGATTAAAACCCATCGTTCTGGAGCGGGGTAAAAGTGTTTCCGACCGGAAACGGGATATTGCCATGCTGAACAGGAACGAAGGGCTGAATCCGGATTCAAATTATTGTTTCGGTGAGGGTGG
>JBBQOG010000093.1:0-9789 GCA_038330665.1 Bacteroidales bacterium | reverse complement strand
ACCATGGCCGGATGTTATGCGGTGAGTGCTGTGGATTCAGTTGGAAATGAAAGCAAAAAGTCAAATATTGTTTGTGTCGACGACTGCATTAATTATTCCATTCCCAATGTTTTCACTCCGAATGGAGATGGAATAAACGACTGGCTGAGGCCTAATCCGTATAACAGGGTGGAAAAGATCGACCTGAAAATTTTCTCCAGGTGGAACATCATGGTGTTTCAAACCGAAGACCCTGAAATTAAATGGGATGGGAAAAGTATGCTGAATGGAAAACCGGTTCCGGCAGGGGTGTATTATTATGTTTGTACGGTTTTTGAACGCAGGCTTACCGGAACGGAACCCCGGTATCTGACGGGCTTCGTACATATCTTATATGATGAGGTCAAACAATAAAATACCGGTTAAGAGAATGCTCCTGGGAGCAGTCATGCTGGGGATGGTCCTGGTTGGTTATCCACAGGCCGCAGCACTGGCACAGGCCCAGACGGGCGAGAATTCACTGATCCGGGCCCGCTACCTGGTGTCGGAAAAAATGTATGAAGAGGCGCTGAAGGTGCTGGAGAATATCCAACCCTCCGGAAGTGACCGGATGTGGGCAGATCTGGCTTATGGAGAGGCCCTGTCGGGCTTGGACCGGCTGGAAGAGTCAAACCGGAGGCTGATGCAGGTAACCGGCGAAGCGGCGGCACGAGCTAATTATGTCCTGGCTGAAAATTACATCCGGCTGAATGATTTTTCATCTGCCATGGAATGGCTCAGCAAACACCTGGCTGATAAAAACCATTACCCGGGAAAACGGATACGCATGAATCCGGCATTTTCAAAGCTGGATGATAACCGGGAATGGATACGCCTATGGCAAACGGAATGGTATTCGAATTCAGAGAAATTGAAATCAGAAGGTGAATACCTGCTTTCACAGGGACAGTTTGAGGAGGCACAACTGACAGCTGACCGGATGGAATCCGAAAATGCCACTGACTCTCGTGCTTTTTACCTCCGGGCTGAAGTTTTTAGGGCGAGAAATGAAGAGCGGAATTTCCGGCAAGCATTTGATAAATCCTGGCAACTGGCCGGAAGTAATGTTTCGATAAAAAATGATTTGCTGCAGTTTGCCTTGCAATCCGGATATTATGAAAAGGTGACGGAAATAACCGGAGACCTCATACGTCGCGATCCAACCAATCCGGATTACCTGTTGGCCCGATCGCTCGTAAGGATTCTTGACGGGAAAGCAAATGTTGTGCTTAAAGAAATTGAAATGGCACAACAGGAGGGATTTGCACCGGCAGAATTACTATACCAGGCAGGTGTCAGGATTTCTGAATCCATGCCACAGCTTGCCGAAACGTACCTGACTAAAGCCATCGCGGATGGCAAACTGGATGCCCGGTACTTTTTTAGTCGCGGAAGAGTCCGCAATTCGCTTGGAAAATCAGAGGATGCGTTGGATGATATGGGCATGTCTCTGGATATCAATCCGAATCAACCGGAATTGTATGTAGAAAGGGCCCTGATTCGACTGGATGCCGGAGATACAGAGGGGGCCTGCCATGACTGTAGAAGGGCAATGGAAATGGGTAATAAGAAAGCCGCCGATCAGCTTTACAAATACTGTCGTTTACCTTGATTTTGCCAGGATCCTGATTTCCATGAGCAATTCCTGAAGATCCTGTTCCGTGCTGAAAGGATTCATGATGGCTGTTCGCATGTATGTGATGCCGGCAATCTGCGTCTGAACCACATAGAATTTCCCCGATTCAATCAGTCGCCGGCGTATGTCGGCATTCAGACTGTTCAGTTCCTTTTCCGATTTCCCGGTCTCTACATAACGATAGCAAACGATATTGCTCTCCGGATCATACGGCAGCTCAAAGTCGGTGGCTTTACGGATCAGGTCGGCAAAGACTTTACCCAGATCATAGCAAGCGGTAAAATAATCAATGAAAATTTGCGGACCATAAGTCCTGAGAATGGAGTATACCTTAACACCCATCATGTTTTTTGTGCACTCGAGTGTTCTCACGGCAGAATTGAACCATTGCTCACGCTCCTGGTTATTGAAAATATAAACGGCATTCTGATTGAATGTTTCGTAAGATCGTTTGCCGTCGCGGAAAAGTACTGCAGTTGTGAGGGCACTGATCCCAAGCATTTTATGGAAATCAATTACCACCGAATCCGCTCTTTCGATTCCTTTGGTCAGGTGGCGGTAACCCGGAGTGAGTGCCGCGGCCCCCCCATGCGCTCCATCAATATGGAACCAGAGTCTCTTCCTATCGCTGAACTCTGCCATTCTTTCGAGAGGATCATACGCACCCGTGGAGGTGCTGCATGCATTGCCAACGATGGCCAGAATGGTAAAGCCGTCCTTTTCGGCCTGTTCATATATTTCGTCCAGACGGTCTGCATCGAGTTGATGTAAACGGTTGGCCGGGACCCGGATAACAGCCTTTTCACCCCAGCCCATGATCTGTACCGCACGCGAAACACTGTAATGCGATTCTTCGCTCACCATGATTCCGGGCCTGAAACCAATTTTTTGACCTTTCGTCCAATGGTCATAGCCCGACTGGTGCTGACGTGCGGCAAGCAGGGCAGTGAGGTTTCCCAGTGATCCCCCCGAGGTCAGCACCCCTGAGGCATCCGGGCCGAATCCGATTGCACCGGATAACCAGTCGATTACGATGCGTTCCATCGCCGTACTCACCGGCCCCATTTCGTATATCGCAGAGCCGTTATTCAGGGTTCCGTTCAGCATCTCACCCAACCCGGCCAGCGGCAGTGAGGCACATACCTGGTGTCCCAGGTATTTGGGATGATGGATATGAATGGTTTCATCGATCACATCTTTCCAGAACGGGTCAAATTCAAATTCCTGGTTCAGATCGTTCTGCCATTTTTGAAGACGAACATCCGGGTCCATCCAGGGGAGTACAATTGGTTCTTTTTGGTTTTGAGAGGCTTCCAGATGGTCGGCGATCAGGTCAACCAAACGATGAGCCTGGTCCCTGAATTGCTCGGGATCGTAGGCTGCATTTAACAAATCAGTCATAAAATCTGAAAAAATTAATCTGTTTTGGGTTTTCTTAGGATAAAGAAAAGTCCGATAAGAACCAGGGGAATGCTAAGCAATTGACCCATATTCAGGGACATATTGGCTTCAAAGGCAGATTGATCCGCCTTAAAGAACTCAATAATGAACCGGAATCCGAATACCAATAACATGAACCAACCGAACAATTTCCCTTCTTTTAACCGGATATCCGTTTTCCAGTACCTATAAAACAGAAACGCAAATACCAGCAGATAGGCCAGGGCCTCGTATATTTGAGTCGGGTGGCGCGGGATATTATCTTCCCTGATAAAGGTAAATGCCCAGGGAACCTGGGTCGGTATTCCGTAAATTTCACTGTTGATCAGGTTGCCTGTACGGATAAAAACACCTGCCAGTGCGGTAGGGATGGCCACCTTGTCCATCACCCACAAAATCGAACGTTTGCTGTATTTTCTCGACCAGAGCCATAACATCAGGATGATGCCGACGAATCCGCCATGACTGGCCAGGCCGCCATGCCAGATTTTGATTATCTCCGCCGGATGCTTGCTATAATATGGCCAGTCATAAAAAAATACATGACCCAATCGGGCTCCGAGGACCGTTCCGATCACCACAAACAGAAACAGGCTGTCGACGAGTTCGGGTTTCATCCCTTCCCGTTTGAACATTTTTGTAACTATATAGATGCCAGCTACAAATCCGAGGGCGAAGAGTAACCCGTACCAACGTACGGACCATTCGCCAATATGAAATAGGACCGGGTCGGCATTCCAGATTATTCCGTTCTTTGGCTCCATATCCACACAAAATAAATTATTTCCCAAAGTTAGTTTTTTCACCATGAATCCTGCTTTTTCGGGCTTTTTTCGCAGGAAGTTGCAGAACTTGAATTAATTCCCAAAATATCTTTTCTTTACATCAAATTGAAACCTATGAAAACAAAAAGATTCATCCTCCTCTTGATTCTTGGACTTTTTCCTTCTTTTTTCATTATGGCTCAAAATACAGAGCCTGCTGCACCCGATAAAAATCAAAAAGCCGAAAAAACCAAAAAGGGATTCAGCTTTGGTGCGGTGCCGGCGATTGCCTATGATTCCGATCTTGGTTTTCGCTATGGTGCGCTGGCAAATTTTTACGATTATGGTGATGGTACGATTTATCCGTTTTATAAGCATTCCCTGTATGTTGAGTGGTCGCATACCACCAAGGGTAGTGACCTGAAACAGATAAAATACGATTCGGAATATCTCATTCCAGGAATCCGCGTGACCGGTGATGCCAGGCTGGAAACAGAGCAGGCCATGGATTTTTTTGGTTTTAACGGGTTTCAGACTGCTTATAATCCCGATTTAAGAACCGCCGGAAATCCCGATTATATCAGCAGGATGTTTTATAAAATGGACCGCAGAACTTTGCGCGTGCGTGCCAATTTTCAGGGCAAAATAATAGGAAGGCAATTGCGGTGGTTTGCAGGGTTGTCGTACTATAATATTGGTCTTGATTCCGTTAATATTTCCAAATTGAACAAGGGAAAAACCGGCGATAAACTTCTTCCTAAAGTGGATGGATTATACGATATTTTCGTGAAGGATGGAATCATTCCTGCTTCCCAGGCTAATGGGGGTAAGGTAACCAATTTCGCTGTAGGTATTGTCGCCGATACCCGTGATAATGAGCCGAATCCTAATAAAGGGATCTGGTCGGAAGCCATGCTGATTGCCTCTCCCGGATTCCTTTGGAATGATAACCCCTTTTATAAATTCGTTTTCAGTCACCGGCAGTATTTTTCGCTGGTACCTAACCGTCTGACTTTCGCGTACCGGCTGAATTATCAGACCTCTCTGGGCAAGAAATCAATGCCCTGGTATATGCTGAATTACACCTTCAGTACCTTTGATGATCGGGAAGGTTTGGGAGGATCCAAAACGTTACGCGGAATCCTCCGCAATCGTGTGGTTGGCGAGGGTTTTGCACTTGGTAACTTTGAATTGAGGTGGAAATTTGTGAAATTTGAATTCCTGAAACAAAATTGGTACCTGGCATTATCGCCGTTCCTCGATATGGCAATGATCACAAAACCTTACGAACCCACCACGAATTTTGAGATTCCTGCCGGCTTCTATGGAACGGCTGATGGTTTGCATGTAAGTTATGGCGCCGGTTTGCATATTGCATTAAATCAAAACTTTATAGTTGCTGTGGATTATGGTATGGCCGCCAGTAACGGCAAAGTCGCCAACAAAAATGACGGCTCAAAGGGCATCTATATCGGACTGGATTTTCTATTTTGATTCCTAACTAAACCTTGTCTTTGGCTGGCAGCTTTTTTTTTAAGGCTGCCAGTTTTTTTTGGATCAGTTGGGCGATTTAAGCATTTTAATAGCCCGGAAAATGGCAATTTTTGTGCAGGTCTCATAAATTTTTACCTCCTGAAGGTACTCTGATCCCTGGTATTTGCGCAGATCCACACCCAGGTCAGGGATGCTTTCCATTTTCTCTCCGGACTGGAAGGTGGCTTCGGCATCTTTCAGTAAAGTTTTATTGGCATCATAAAGCTGAATCCGGCAACGCATTTTTATCAGTTTCTTAACCTGTGAATTCTTATCCTGCTGGGTCAGCCCTTCCACCACCGGTTGGGTAATATCTTTCAGGTATACTTTCATATACTGATCGGCTTTACCCGTTTTTACCGCCTTTGCCAAAGAGGTCGAGGGTATTCCGTATTCATTTGCTTTAACCGCAGCCAGCGTTTCGACAGGAAGCATACTGATTCCCTCTTTTTCCAACTGTGCAATAAGGAAAGGTGTGGCTGCATCATACATGAGTTCCACTCCACGTTTTTTACCCTTGGTGCCGTATTCAACCAGGTAATCCTTTGTGGGCATATCGCCCTGGTCGCTGGTGAGTTCAATCTCCACAGGATAATTGTAAATGGCAACTTTCTGAGCGCTCAAAGGGAGAAAGGGAAGGGAAAGGAACAAACAAAAGATGACGAATAGATGGGAATGCCTTTTCATAACGGTATGCTTTACCGTAAAGATACAGCGTGCGCTATAATTTCTTGCCTGAAAGGGTGAGAAATTGATTTAATTTATTGAAAATCTGAATTGGAGGGATGCTGGTCATGCAAATCATGGGAGAATCCTTTCGCCGGCACGGAATTTCGCCGAAAACCGAGCAAGGCCTGCAGTAGGCCACGGCGGAATCTGCATGAAGGATGAAGTCCTCCGGTTGCCCGAAAGGAGCAAACCCAAGTCGCGGATCGGTGGCGCCCCAGATTGAAAAGGTTGGCACCCCGGTTAATGAAGCCAGGTGCATGTTTGCTGAATCCATGGACAAAAACAGGTCGAGTGATCCGATCTGTAGAATCTCATCCGCCGGCGATAACTGACCGGCATGATTGAATACCCGGGGGCCGGCCATTGAATTTAACGATTCAAAGTCCTCTTTTCCGCCGAACAGGTGAATCTCAGGTGCATAAACATCCTGCAACAGGTGGATCAGTTCACGAATATTGGACAATCCCCAGTTTTTTGTGGAGTGCTTTGAAAGCGGGGCAATGCCGATCCTGATTTTTTGTTCGACTTGCGGCGCGGCTGCCGGTTTGTCGTTTTGTTTTGCAAAGATATTGGCTGATATCACACCGGTGAGACCGGCCGATTGAAATACACTCAGGTAACGGTTCAGGGTATGCGGGATCTGCAGACCGGAATCTCTGCCTTGAATTATTTTTCGCCGTAATTTCCTGTGTTTCTTAACGCGGTAAACCTTGTGTCCGGCCAGCCAAAAGAGAAAACTTAACAGATACGTCCGCAAAATGCCATGCAGGTCGATCACCTTACCGAATTGCTCATGCCTGACAATTTCACCATACAGCTTTATTATACCGGCAAAACCCTTGTGCCGGCCCTGGGGATCAAATGGGATCACCGACAATCTTTCGATGCCTGAAAAATAGGCCTTGAAAGGAAGGCGCGTTACCAAAATCAGGTGAACGTTGGGATTGCTTTCCAGAATTCCCTTGACAACGGGGAGCGTAAGCAGTACATCCCCCATCGACGATAACCGGAGAACCAGGAACTTGTCCATTTTAATATCCGGAATAAGATTTTTCTTCTGACAGACCGGAGCCGGTCTTCCGGTTGATTTTCTTTTTGATCCGGGCCCTTTCATCATTGAGCTTGTAAACTTGCCTGGCTGTCTCGATAAACAGAGTCTCAAACAGTTTTCTCGCTTCGAGTTCCCGGATCGCATCCTCGATTTCCCATAGCTTTCCGTTAATTTTCAGCAGATTTTCATATTCTGCGGCTACAGCGGGTATCAACGCATCGCACAATGGTTTAACCAATTCAAATTCCCGGATAATGTTCACCCGTTTTTCAGGGTTTGATATTTTCTGCATCTTAATTTCCAAGATGGAAAGCTTATCAAGCAACTCGCCGTTTGAGACTTCAATTTTCATGACCAAAAGATAAGACTAAATTCCCAACATGTGAATCTTCTCTGTCGCATCCCCCAAAGGATATTTCTGTTTTTATTTTTGGACATTTTGTGTATTGTATAATTATGCATATATTTGCACCGAAAACGTAATAATATACAAATGGATCGATTAACCAGACAGGAAACTATTATGCTGATCCTGAGGGATCAGTGGATACGGAACCAGGAGGAGTTGCAAAAAGCCTTGGAAGTCAAAGGGTTCGATGTTACACAAGCGACCCTTTCCCGGGATCTCAGACAGATACACGTGATGAAAATCCTGGATCCGGTAAGGGGTTCCAGGTATATACTTCCGGAAGATAAGGACATGAGGGAAGCGATCACTCGCTTGCCGGATCATCTCGACGGAGTACTCTCTATCGAATTTTCGGGACAGTTCGGAGTGATCAGGACTTTGCCTGGGTTTGCCAATGGAGTGGCATTTACACTTGATTATCAGCAGATACCAGAGTTGATGGGAACCATCGCCGGTGACGATACGATTCTGATGATCATGAAGGAAGGGGTGTCAAAGAATTTGATGGCTGGAATTCTCAGCAGCCGGTTCCCGGGAATCTCGCAGAAAGTAATGTTTTAAAATAGGTGAATAAATATACATAATTGTCATGAATTCGATGAAAAAGAAAGTAGTGCTGGCTTACAGCGGTGGTTTGGATACCTCCGTTATTTTAAAGTGGCTGATCAATAAGGGATATCAGGTGATCTGTTATGTGGCCGATGTAGGTCAGGATGATAATTTTCGCGAGGTAGAAGCAAAAGCGCTGGCGCTAGGCGCTTCCAAAGTATTTGTGGAAGACCTGAAAAGTGAACTGGTGGTGGATTATATTTTTCCCGCTTTGCGCGGCAACGCCCTTTATGAAGGCAGATATCTGCTGGGGACAGCTATCGCCCGCCCGCTGATTGCCAAGCGGCAGGTGGAAATTGCCAAGAAAGAGGGTTGTACCTATCTGGCCCACGGTGCCACCGGTAAAGGGAATGACCAGGTCCGGTTTGAATTTGCCTATTATGCATTGTTTCCCGAAGCAAAGATTATCGCTCCCTGGAAAGATCCTGAGTTCCTCAGTGAGTTCAAGGGAAGGACTGATATGATCCGTTATTCGGAATTGTACAACATTCCTATCAAACAGACTGTTGCGAAAAGTTACAGCGAAGACGAGAACCTGATGCACATCAGTCATGAGGCCGGTATCCTTGAGAATCCTTCCGAGCGTTGCCCGGAGCAGGTATATTCAAAGTCGCTTTCACCCATGATGGCTCCCGATAAGGAAACCCTGGTGGAAATTGAATTCCTCAATGGTACCCCGGTAAGAATTAAGAATCTGGATGATGGAATCGAGAAAACTGATGCGCTGGAAATCTTTGAATACGCTAATCATATTGCCGGGGTGAACGGAGTGGGCCGCATCGACCTGGTTGAAAACCGATTTATCGGGATTAAGTCCCGCGGAATTTATGAAACCCCCGGTGGATTCCTGCTCTGGGCCGCTCACCGCGATCTGGAGGGCGTGGCCATGGATAAGGAAGTGATGCACCTTAGAGATATGCTGATTCCGAAATTTTCAGAATTGATTTATAACGGCTTGTGGTTCTCTCCTGAAATGGACTTTCTGATGGCTGCATTTAATAAGAGCCAGGAACAGATTACGGGTACAGTGGTGGTGGCTTTGTATAAGGGAAATGCCATGCCGGTTTATCGTGAATCGCCGGTGAGCCTTTATGATCAGGACCTGTCTTCGATGGATATTGAAGGTGGTTTCGATGCGACTGACAGCCGTGGGTTCATTAATATCAATGCCATCCGTCTGAAAGCGCATTACCTGGTGCTCAGAAAGAAACAACCGTATCAGTGGCGTCCGGGAATTCTTAAATAAACGGATTATGAAACTCTGGCAAACCGTTGAATCTTTAGATGCCCGGATCGAAGCCTTCACCATTGGCAACGATCCGGTGCTCGACCAGGAACTGATTCCGTTTGACTGTCTCGCCACCATTGCACATGTCACGATGCTTGGGGAGATCGGCATTCTTGATTCCAATGAAACGGAAAGTCTTAAATCGGCATTGAACGAGCTGATTGAACTTCATGCTGCAGGACAATTCAGGATTCAGCCGGGTCAGGAAGACGGTCATACTGCCATCGAGGAATTTCTGACGGCCAGGTTGGGGGATGCCGGTAAGAAAGTACATACCGGCCGGTCGCGGAATGACCAGGTATTAACCGCTGT
>JBBQOG010000092.1:0-9816 GCA_038330665.1 Bacteroidales bacterium | reverse complement strand
CCAATTCGAGCACCTTATCGGCATGCCAATATTTAATGGATTCCCCGGTACCGAAGCTATCGAACCAAACGACATCAATGGCTCCATAATTGGTTAAAAGCTCCGTCAGCTGACCGGTCATATAAGCCTCATATTTACTATTATCCCCCACCCCATAATCCGGATGATGCCAATCGCGCGGGGAATAATAAATTCCAAATTTCAGTCCGGCTTCATGGCAGGCTTCAGATAGTTCTTTTACCACATCGCGCTTAAACGGTGCATTCATGATGGAATAATCGGTGAATTTCGTATCCCACATGGCGAATCCTCCATGGTGCTTTGTAGTAAAAACCACATATTTCATCCCGGCATCGATGGCGATTTTAACCCATTCTTTTGCATTAAACTTTGATGGGTTGAATTGTTTATAAAGATTATCGTAAACGGGATCGCCGCCAGTGCCGGGAGGGCTGCCCCACGAGCCATCCAACGGTTTGGGCCCGAGTCTCGACCAGCTGATCTCTGTACCGGCCACGCTCGACATATCCCAATGAATAAACATCCCGAAGCGTGCATCGCGCCACCATTGCATACGGGCGGCAAGCTTTACCGGTTCGCTGGCCGCACTTTCGTTGCCTACCTTATCAACCGCGGTTATACGATAAAACAAATTGCCCGACAAGGGCTTGCCATCGAATCCGGGTGCGCCATCGATAAATGAAAGCATGCCTGCCGGGACAAAGGTGACCCAATTTTCCGGTCCGGGTATAAAATCAGGATCGGTGCTCCGGTAGATACGGTACCAGATTGCTTCCGAAACCGGGTTCCAGCTTATGGTCCGGTTATCGACCTTGACTGAGGCTGGAACGGCCGGCGGAGATTCCGGTTTGCTACCAATTGTGATTAGGGTGCGGGTTCCGGCAACCGGCCATCTGACTGAACTATTTCCATCGGTTACCGACAGAAAATATTCGGCTAGTCCAATGGCGGGGATCAGACCGGTAAAAATGGCCTTCACCCGTCGGTCCATGGGCCTGCTTTTCCAATCGGGTTCCCCTGCCAATCTCCAGTAAAGCGTAGCAGACACGGAGCTATAATCTTGTGAATCAAGCACTCTTACCGTCAGAGTTGCCGACTGACCGGCAATAGCTGAGGAAGGTGCCGAGATCACTACCGGAAATAATGGAGCATCGATCGCTATGGGTTTTCTGACCGATTTTTCCCTGGGAAGGTAGTTCAACTGTACGAACCGGTTCTGGCTGCTCATCACATTCCCTAAGGATGAAATATCGGTCACCCGATGGGTGAAATTCCTTGCCCACGACTGCATCACATCCGGCAATTGGGCCCAGGTGGAATCAGCAAATCGATTATTCAATTCGATATGGTCCTTTGCCGCGGCGATCCGGCAACGCAGATTTTTTAAACGGTCCCTCTGAGCCGGAGTGGCAGATTTCAGGCAGATATCGATTACCGCCAACTGTACCTGGGCCTTTACGAACTCCGGAATGACGGTTTTAGGTTCTTTCTCCAGAAATTTCAGGACCAGGTTATGGATCCCGGCTGTGGGAATAATTTTTACCGTGATATTGATCCATGCTTGCCACCCCTGGGTATCGTTTATGGTGCACCTACCCAGCACCGGCCCTTCCATTGAATCCATGCGGAATTCGATGATCCCGCCATAAGTGGCCGAAGCCACCCGAAGGATGATGCTGTCTGTTTTATCTTTAAATTGTATTCCGTCGTATTTCAGCCAGTGCCCTTTTTTGATGAATCCCACGCATTCACCTCCTTCACTGCATGGGGCATTTTCCGTACCGTTGAATTGCGAAGGCCTGGTAGCATCGATGACCTTCCCGGCCACGGTTAAGGATTTAATATTGAACAGATAATCATCGGTCCCGAAGAGCTTGAAAGCGGGAGTTTCCTGGCACTCGCCGAATCCGGATGCATACGGTTCATTCTGATTGATGATATCGGTGATGGCATCGGCGGCGGGCATTCCATACTGCTGTAGGGCATAATCATGATAGATGTCTCTCGAGGTGGTTTTGCTCATATCATGCCAGGGAGCCTTGCTCATGAACGACATTTTCGGATCGATGGCATCGGTGAGCCGCCAGGTCAGGCAATAGAATCCTTTCATATTCGGCGCCCTGTTCTGCCAGGCCAATATCGTGTTCGATAAGTTCATGTTATAGGGATAATAATACTCTGAGCTGTTAAAATCACGCTCGAGCCAGGGACATCCCCAATACTCCCGATCACCATAAATGGATCCGGTTTCACAGCCGTCAGAATAAGCTGATATCGGAGCGCAGATCACATCGGCCGGCAGGGTGGCGGTATTCACCGGATTGATCCCCCATCCGGCCACTGCCAGTCGGGTTTTTGGTGATTTGGCTTTCATTCCCGCATAGAATCCATCAAATACCCGGCGCCATTTCTTCCACAATTCCGTGTTTGAGGCAATGCCTTCCGACTGAAAACAGAGCAGATAATCAAGATCAGGATAGTTGGTTGTGACTTCATCCACCTGAGCGGCAATCACTTTCGGATCATCGGAGGTGGTTTTATATTCAGGCAATATCAAGTCCACATCCAGTCCCAGGCCGATCTTAACTCCCCTTTGATGCGCATATTCGATCACTTTCTGAAACAGGCTGACACCTTTACGGAATACCTGCTCGTTTGTCAGAGTCTCATTGTGAAGCGCCACATCGGCCCCGAAATCATAATCGCCAAAGAGATCCGAGGCTCCGAAACGATATTCATTCACATCCCAACCGGGGCAAGCCCAGCCATGACCGGACCGGGCAGTTGCCATCCATACCCTTGATAAAATCCCGTTTACAGAAAAGTTATGGTACATTTCATTGTGACCGGCCTCGCCATTATAATTATGAATGTGCAGGAAGTTCAATCGCATTTTGGCCATCTGGTCGATGATGAATTTCCAGTCGTCCCAGGAATAGGAAGTTGCCGATTGGGGGAAATTGGTCCAGGGAAGGAACCCTCGTATTGCCACCGCCGGGGTTTTTGTTTCATCAAGCTTTTCGGGCATCAGGGGTTGCTTTTGCTCAGGAATCACATCGCCGCCAAGATAAAATCCTACCCCATAATGATCTTCCAACAATCCGTACACACCGTATAAAACCCCTTCGGGATCGGAGCCGGCAATCACAATATTACCATCGATTTTACGAAGAATATATCCTTGGGGACCGGCCTGGCCTGAAACCAATTTTTTGATTTGCGGATTTATTGAGGGTTGTCCCAGGATAAAACTGCCCGTCTTAACCTTGCCCAATTCCGTTTGGATTTCCAGTTTTTCGCCGGTAACCTGATAGAGATACCGCTGCAGCTCGAGGGCGGCATATTGTACAATCGGAGCCGAACCGTTAGAAATAACGATTGCTCCTTTGGTGGTTTGTGCATGAACCGGTGAAAATGTTAGGAGGGTTAGGAGGGTTAAAAAGGTAAAGAGCGGGAGAGTGGAAAGGCGGGAGTACGTTTTCATGAGGGAGGATTAGCGGTTGAGAGCGGTTTTTGAAAGGGGAATTCAGTACAAGAGACGCAAGTATGCGTCTCTACATTAGACGCATGTGGGCGTGTACAAGAGACGCATGTATGCGTCTCTACAATTTCTGGT
The DNA here is from genome assembly GCA_038330665.1 of Bacteroidales bacterium. Classification (GTDB taxonomy): domain Bacteria; phylum Bacteroidota; class Bacteroidia; order Bacteroidales; family UBA12481; genus UBA12481. The sequence continues at coordinate 6,179 of JBBQOG010000092.1, read as the reverse complement.
CTTCTTTTGCGACGCTGATGATTTTGATATCGGGAGGACCCTGAACCATGTCGCCGATTTTTGGGCCGAATGCCTTGAAATGCTCGGTGGCAAAATGGGAGTCAACAGCTGCCTGATTTTTGTACTCTTCAACGAAAACAAATTTGGTATTATCGTAAGGATCCTGATAGAGCTGATAAAAAGTACAGCCGGGTTCCTTATTTGATTTCCCGATGATTTCCTTGGCTGCATCGATAAAGTCCTTGGTTTTTTCGGGCTTTACTGTAAGCCTGGCAATGATAGTCATTTTAAAATCGGCAGGAGCCACATGGGTTGAGGCATCAGTTTTTTTATTCATTTCGCTTGTTTTGTTTGAGTTGCAACTTACAAAAATGATTACTGAACTCAGGAGCAGGAGTAAGATTTTGGATTTCATTCGTAAAAAATTAAATGTTTCAAATCGGTATTAAAAGGTACTTTGGATCATTCATTTATTTGTTTTTCAGGCATCTGACTGACTGCCCGTACCACTTGAAGAAATCGAGCCGGTAAACGCCGTTGTATTGATAGTAAAGATATCGGATCCACGAAACTGAGGAGTTGTATTCAGTGGCCGACCAGAATTGTGCATATTCGCCCACGAATTTGAACCCAAGTGTATTACTGCTGTAACCTGACGGGTAGCCTGCGAAACCTGAACGGTTGTTAGTGACCCGATCGTTGCCAACGGCTCCCGGTTCTAAGCTTGTACTCCATCCCGATACGGATGCCATGGATTTTCCGATGTCCTCAGCATGATCATTACAGCCATATCCATTTACTGCCAGATAATCGGTCAAAACGGTCCACTCTGCATCCGTTGGAAGATGCCATCCGGCAGGACAGGAAATCATAGCAGCAGGCCAATTGTACAGAACGCCTGACGCAGAATCTCCGGCAACTATTTTTGCAGCGTTAACATCGTTACCCTGATAGCCATAAACATAATAGTACGGAGAGGTTTCGGATGAATTTGCTGATGGGCTAACGGAAGGTAGGTAAGCGAGATTTTCGGCCATCCAGGTTTGTGTACCGATCTTTACCGATTTGTACAGATGACCGTCGCGGGAGTCCTTAAAGGTTTTAATGGATTGAAGTGGGTCTTTGGAACATCCGAAAATGCCCAGCAATAACAAGCAAGCAATCATACCAATTGGTTTCATGCTTTTATCTTGCCAGATTAATTGTGTACCACCAGGCTTCATGATCCCCGTTGGAATTATCGATGATAGCGATTATAGATTTGATCGATCCAAACGATGCACAGATATTCATTGATTAGAAAAGAACTAAAGATAGGAAAGTATATTCAGTTCAGTTTCGCGATTACAATAATTGTATTTTCGGTAACCAGATAGATACTGGTGTAAGCCTCGATTCTTGATGGATTAGAGGATATTAAAGAGGGCAGGGAATTCACACATGATGAGGTAATCAGAGAGGCTAAACAAAAATATGGCTACTGACATGGAAGTGATTTGGACAGCCAAAGCAAAAATCACCTATTTCAAGGTCCTCGAATATTTGGATACCAATTGGTCGAAAAAGGAAGATATCCAGTTTAACCAACGAAAAAATATTGTGATAAATGCTTTAAGGAGAAATCCTGGAATTTTTCCGTTCTTAGAGACACACAAGAACATTAGAAGAGCGATTTGTTGGTGAGGGCAACTTTCTGTATCAGCGGATTCTGCAACAGCTGTTCCTTCATGACCTTCATCTTGGTAATTGGTTCATTTTCGGGCAGAGTCAGTGAAACAAGGTCATTCATATTCCAGCCCTGATCCTTATTCTCCATGAAGGTGAGCTGTTTGAACACCACCAGGGTAGGCCGGATAACTGCCGCCAAGTATTCCGACAATCAATACGATCCCAAGAGCATTCGCGGTAAGGAACGGGGTCCCGACTTTCTTCGGGATGACACTACTGACGAGGGTAATGAAGTGTAACAGTTGGTTGAAGATGAAGAGCGCTATTGTAATACTAAGCTTGCCGGAGCGTAGGAATGCAAATTGAGCGAGATTCTGCCGTTGCTAATATTGATTGGTTCGCCAGCTTTTTCTCCCCGAAGGTTTACCGGCAAAGCGGTGATGAATTTGGAGCCTGTTGGGAGCGTGATTTCCAGTTTACCTGAAATACCGCCTTGCTCCCAAACCCTCAGCACCGTGCCGGGACCATCCGGATTCGGTCCGAAGGCGGTAATCGCCACTCCCTTGCGCGACAAGGATATACCTGATTGCATAGCCTCTAAATTGCCCGGATTGCTTCTCGATCGGGCCGCTTTCAATGGAACACGGGCTTCCATGGCAGGGGAATACAGTGCTGATTCAGCATGAAAGGATCCGAAAGTCCAGATCCGGACTTTCGAGCTCATCCGTTCGCCGTTCCCTATCCAGGCGGCAAAATTCGTTCTCCAATGATTATTGTACAGGTTGATGTACACGTAAGGTTTTGAAGGTTCATAACGGCTATCGAACTGATAATCACCCGGTACGCCCAGACTCACTAAAGGTGAATCTTGAGAAGAGAGCCCTACTCCGGCACCGGAGATGCCGTTGTATACAGCCACCCCGGTGTTAATCCAGTGCATGTGGAAATTAGAATTATCGACCGTAAAATCTTTAACCGGATCCATATCCGCACCGAGGCGACCCAGCCTGAACTTCGGATTATCGATTTTAAAAGGCAGGCAGATCCAGCCTGCTTCGGGCCATCCATCGGGTTGCTTTTGCCAGCTGATTTCCAGATCCGCCACCGGTTGGCCGGCCGGAAGGGTGAGACATATTGAAATCTGTTGGGGCAATCCGGGTCCCGGGATTGTTCCCGTCATAACAGCAGTAACATCAATCGGACTCTTTGCCAACGTCAGCGTCATATTTGCCGGCAATGCCGACCGGTACAGACTATCCTTGGGCATATCGTAAGCCGCAAAGCAAAACCGGTGCGCCATATACTGCGGGTATAGCGATTTAGCCAGCCAATCTGCCAGATCGGGATAGCCGAATCTTTCATACAGATATTGCCCGAAACCCTGCGGGGCATTTGAGTCAACCAGTTCTTTTCCCGTACGTTTATCGATCAGACTCGAAATACGCCCTTTACGCGCATCCAAAGTGGCACGGAACCAGGGGCTCTCGATGGTACTACTGCTTTCATCCAGTGAAAGTTCCTCCGCTACAGGTGTTTCCTGCGAGGCCACGAAAGTTCGGTAGCCCATCGGGGGAATATCATTGACAAAAAATCGGGTGACCGGTGCCGGATCCTCAAGAGCCGGAAATTCGTGGGATACCACCACAGCAGGACCTCCGTCAACCGGTTTCAGCGATTTAAAGGAGGGTAGAATACGCGTATCCATCACCACTTCCCCACCCCTTTTCCAGGGCAACGGATTATAAACAACAATCCGGGGTCCCTGCACACTCACGTGATCTGCCAGGTTCGCCAGCTCGTCGGCATAGGGTTCTGATACCAGTTGTTGAACCTTGTCGATATAATTCGCATGATCCTTCCATGAATTCTCCATCATCACAAACTGTGCAGGAAGTCCCCCGTCCCAAAGCTGATCCCAGGCGGGGCCATAAGGCATTTTTATATAATGCTGATTAGCCAGGCCCCAGGTGTGCTCGCTGTACAGCATACTTTGCTCATAGGCTTCGGATACAGCCTTCTGATTATCAGGCAAAAAGATTCCCCACAACCTTTCCAGGGTGGCAAGCTCATCCATGCCCCCGATATCCGGGCGTATATTCTGTGCCAATTTGGTTGCGGCCGGCTGGCTCATCGGTCCATGAATCCAAACATCCCCGATATCACTGCGCACCACAGGGATTTTACTCAGGTCCTCCTGCAGGATCAGTTTTGCAAAATCATCCATACTCCCGGTGATGGGTTTAATACCCTTTTCGCGGTAGAAAGCCATATCCCGGCTCACGGTTTCCGGATCCGGTGGTCCCTGGTTATCTCCGGTCATATTAATGTAAACCCAGGTTTTAAAGGGCCAGTTATCAGGCGGCAGCGGACTGCTCCCATAGCCATTGTTATAAAGGGTAAGCACGCGGGAGCCATCGGGGCCCTCCCACCAGAACAACGGCGGTAATCCATGCTCCATGTTCACCACCGGTCCGCCCATGTGATAAAATTTGATGCCTGCCTGTGCGAAGAGTGTGGGGGTAAACCAGGATTGGCCCGGAACATCGCTCATCTTAGCGCTGATGGAAAGTGGTAGTCCAAACTTCCGGGCAATGGTGGAGGAGATATTCAGACCCCGAACCAGATCTTCCATTTCAGCCGTTTCGGTATGCGTGGTAAAGGGATAGGCATGAACCACCAGGTTTCCGTCACGAATGGCTTGCTCAATTTTTTGCCTCCGGTCAGGAGCCTGACCCTCCCAAAGCATCTGTTTCATGGGCCAGCCGGATACTGTCCATACAAATTGGTTTTCCTTAGGAACCTTACTGTTCTTTTCGATTGCCTCCAGCACCCGGTCGACCATTTCGGTACGATACTCATGAACCACATCGTGAACGGTTGAGGAATATCCGATATCAAAATGGGTTTTATATACTATTAGTACTTGCTTAACGGCAGATTTTTCAACCTGACTCTGGCCATGGATACAGAGGCTTAACAGGAGGGCGACGAGGAGGGAGAAGGAGATTTTCATGGTTGGAAAATAGTTAAAAAAGTGAGGAGTGACAAGTGAGGAGTGAGGAGTGACGAGTGACGAGTGACAAGTGACGAGATTCATTTTCAGCTGCTCTGTCGTATGACTAGCAGAAGTCCCTTACCGGCCGGAATGATCAGCCGATGGATTTCGACATTTTTTTGTTCCGTCTGGAAATCTTTTACTTCCGGTATGAAAATAGTTGCTTTTGCCGGATCCAGCCCAAGAGCGGTCCAGTCGATAGTCATTCCGGGCTTCTGATCCTGGTCGCTCCAGTTGGCTATTGAGATGACCGTAACTCCCTGACCTTTATATACGGAGGCTTTAACCAATGCGTTGGTGCAGGTTACCGGGCAATTTTTATCCCAATATCCGATCATTTCCTTTTCCCCGATCCGGTAATCATCCCAGAATTTCCAGATTTCCTTAGGAGGGTTTGGGGTCCAGCCGGCACGGTTCGAGATGCCGTACACCATACCCCGCCAAGGGTTACCACCGCCTTCGAGCATCTGTCCCGGCAGACCGAACGGGATCCCGGATACTTCAATCAGCCAGTGATCCGGCATCCGGTTATAATCCCTGCCCTCGCCTATCCAAACCAGATCGAAATAAGGAAGCAGATCCATATAAAGATTCAAACAGGATGCAAAACCGGCCCATTTATTAAAATGGTTCCAGCTATGCAGATCCATCCGTCCTTCGGGGCGGCTACGGTCGATGATCTTCCGGGCCCGCATGAGGGTAAACCTATCGAGCGCCGAATCATCAATATAAACCCCGTCGATACCGATATTTTTCACCATCCAGTCGAGCCCTGCCACATAAAAATTATTCAGCCGGCTATCCGGGGTGGTTATCACCGAAAGGTCCGTATCGCCTTTAAACTTTCCCTCCTTGATGACATTGAACCACGCGGGGATATACTTCCCATGAAGGTTCTTTTTCAGCCATTCATCGGGTCCGTTCGGACAAATCAGCGTTTTGCAATTATCGCCGGGTCCCGGGAAAATCACATCCCCATTCAGACTGTAAAAAGCCTTGAATTCAGGGAGGTTCTTGGTAAGCTCACGTGTAGTGTAATAGAATTTCATCCTGAGATTTTCCCGGTGCGCATCGGAAACCAGTTTCGTGAGTTCGCCGACATTTTCATCCAGATAGGGGTAATTGATAAATGGATAGAGGTCTTCCGCATGATGAATATTGATCATATTGGCACCGGCGGCCTGAGCTGCCGCGAGTTTAACGGATGTATCCGTTCCGCCTCCATGATAATACCGATCCCCGAATTTCACCTTTTTGTCAATCGTCCGGAAGGGAGTCAGCAGCAGTTCAAAATCAAAATGCAGGGATTCACCGGCTTTCAATTCCCTCGATCCGGAGTAAGCATTAATAATAATATCCGCATCCTTCTCTGAAACGGTAACCCCGCCCTTGCCGTCATTTCCCCAGGAGGGTGGAAGGTTCAGTGGTCCGAAAGCATAATAAATGTTCACGAGCG